>CACXHD010000117.1 GCA_902767335.1 uncultured Lachnospiraceae bacterium | reverse complement strand
TTCCAAAGCAGCGCGTTTCCGGTGTATTTCTCATTGGCCAGCATATTCCGGACGCGTCCGGCTGACCATTCCCCGCCCTGCGTACTTTTGATTCCGGATTGATTCAGAGCAAATGCAATCGACCTCATGCTCTCCCCGTCCAGGAACCTTTGAAAGACTTCTCGCACCAGCGCTGCTTCCTCTGGGTTTATCGTCACCTTACCTTTGCTGATGTTATAGCCCAGCATAAAGCGCCAGCTGACCAGTTCCCCGTTTTCAAAGCCTCGCCGAACCCGCCATTTCTGATTCTCGCTGGCCGACAGGCTCTCTGCCTGGGCGTAAGAAGAAAGGATCGTCAGGATCAGCTCTCCATCCGCGCTGAGCGTGTGGATGTTCTGTTCCTCAAAATACACATCCACTCCCAGATTTCGCAGCTCCCGAATCGTTTCCAGCAGGGTTACGGTATTCCGCGCCATACGGGAAAGGCTCTTTGTGATGATGAGATCCAATTTCCCTGCCCGGCAGTCATCTAACATCTCACAGAACCCTTTGCGGTCGGCTTTTGTTCCGGTCAGTGCTTCATCTGAATACACGCCACAATAGACCCACTCCGGATTCTGCTGGATCAGATTGCTGTAATAGCTAACCTGCGCAGACAATGAATGCAGCATCGCGTCTTTGCCCGTGGACACTCTGGCATAAGCCGCCACCCGGCGCAGTGGGACTGTCAGCGGCGCCGGAAATTCGACCTGTCGAATGGTCTTTCCCACCGGATCACCTCCTCGCGGTTGTCACATATTAGCTCTGTCCGCGGATGATCTCAAGGGCATTCGGCAGCATATATTTGACAAAGATATTCCGACTCTTTTGGCTATAATTTCACTTGCTTTCTCATAGTCCTGTTCCGTAATAATCCCTTGCAAAAACATGTTGTTTACCAGGGCCATGGAGGTTCTGAATTCAACGAGTTTTTTCTTGAAATCTGCATCCATATCAGGCGCCTTCTTTCCGTCTGGCCGCAGACGCGCACGCTCTGGAGCAGAACTTCCGCCGGACATTCCCGTAGCTCTGGAATACCGATCCACAGCACGGGCAGCAAACCGAGGATACAGACCGGTGTTTTACTTCCTCTCTATGGCTGTTCCAATAACTCATACGGCAAGAATCATTACAAAACTTCTTTTGCTTCACCCCAGGTTTTTGCACTAATGGTTTCCCGCAAAAGAGGCAACCATCATTCTGCTCCGGTCGATGCCGACGACAGTACGATTTCACGCTGTTGACCGGAAGCCCCGTCATTGTCGCGATTTTCTTATATCCCAAGCCTCGAAGCAGCATCTGGTCGACTCTCTGCATATCATCAATGTTCATCCGGAGTCACCTCGCAAATGCTCTTCTCATAGCAGAAGCGTTTCTCCGGCGTCCGCACTCTTGTCATGACTGATACCTCCCGTCAAAAGTGGGTACAACCCTTCTGCCCTCTAAAAGAGATTAGCCGACGGTTTTTCCCGCCGCATGCAGAAACAGTCAACAGGATGGTGGCATCGGGTGAAACGAAAAAAGCCCGCCGCCTTATAGGTCAAAGGCGACGGGCAGAATCTCTATTCAGCTTCTTGTCTAATTTGAGCGGTTCTGGTACTATGGAAAAAGATATCAAGAAAGGCGGTAACCCGAATGTGCGGACGATATAATTTCACCCGTGATGCCGGCGACATGGCCGAGAGCATCGTTGAAATGATGGATCGCCGCTATCCCGGCGAATACAAAACCGGAGAAATCTTCCCCGGTGATACTGCGCCAGGAGTCCTCAATGACAACGGTCGGATTGTTCCGGTTCCTGCCGTCTTTGGTTTCCCCGGATTCTCAGACGGCAAGCTGATCATCAATGCCAGATCTGAAACAGCAGCAGAAAAGCCTATGTTCTCAGACAGCCTGCGCGATCAACGCATCGTCCTCCCTGCCAGCGGTTTTTATGAATGGAGCCACGATGAGAAGAAAACGAAATACCTGTTCACCGTTGGCGGAGAAAAACTAATCTATCTCTGCGGCATTTACAAGATAATTGATGGCAAACACCGCTTTGCAATTCTCACACGTGATGCCAATGCTACTATGATTGAGACGCACAATCGTATGCCTATCATCATCCGCAAAGAGTACGTCCGCACTTATCTGACGGACGCTGCCGCTGCCATCCGGTTGATTGGAAACGCATCACCAATTCTTACGAGAGAGGCCGTATAACCGTTGGCATCAGAAGTATAAATCGGGATTTGTGGGGATAATCACGTGAAAATAGAAAAGGACGAAATAACAATCCGGGATTTTACTGAAACGGAT
>CACXHD010000116.1 GCA_902767335.1 uncultured Lachnospiraceae bacterium | reverse complement strand
CAGAACCGTCCCCTGTCTCCTTTGGATCCAGGGAGACAGGGGGGAGACAGGGGACGGTTCTGTGTCTCCTTGGCAAGAATGGAACCGGAAGTACCGGAGCTTCCGCGGCAGGAGTGAATCCTGCCGCAGCGGCTCCGGTCCTTTTTTGTAGTATGCACTTCCGGTTTTCAGCAGCGGCTCCGGCTGTTTTCTTAAGAAAGTACAAGGTTGCATCCCGGACGGAATTAGAATACAATACATGAAAAATGGATTTCCGGAAAGTTGGAGGAATGTCATATGGCGGATACAGAAAAGATATGGAAACTGCTGATCATTAATCCCGGTTCAACCTCGACCAAGATCAGCGTATATGAGAATGAGACGTCGGTTCTGGAGAAGAGTATTTTTCACGATGCTCCCGAGCTGCTGAAGTATCCCCATGTGAATCTTCAGATTCCTTTCCGGTATCAGGTGATTGTGGATACACTGAAGGAAGAGGGCATGGATCCCTCGGATTTTGACGTGTTTGTCGGACGCGGCGGCAGTGCGTATTCCCAGCCGGAAGGGGTCACTCTGGTAGACGACCGTCTGTACCGCGACACGGAAGCGGCGGTGGGCGGCAGCGAACACCCGGCGAAGCTGGGCGTCATGCTGGCCTGGGAATTTGCAAAGGAGTACGGCCGGAACGCCTATACCCTCAATCCCACCAACACGGAAGAATTCTGCGATTATGCCCGTCTGACCGGCATCAAGGGGATTTACCGCTATTCCCACTCCCACGTACTGAATCAGAAAGCGGTCGCGGAATATCATGCCCGCAAACTCGGCAAGGCGTATCAGGACTGCCGGTTCATCGTCGCCCATATCGACGGCGGGATCACGGTCAGTGCCCATGAGCATGGCCGCATGGTCGACGGGAACATGGGCGCCGACGGGGAAGGCCCCTTCTCGCCCACGCGTATCGGAAGCGTCCCGCTGCCGGCGCTGCTGGATTATATCGAAGCGCATTCCATCGAAGACGTCCGCAGGATGCTCACAAGGTCCGGCGGTTTCGTCAGCTATTTCGGCACCTCCGACTCCGATGAGATTCACCGCCGTATGGAAGAGGGGGACCGGGCTGCCGAACTTGTATGGAATACCATGATTTACCGGATCTGCAAACTGATCGGTGAGATGAGCACCGTTCTGTGCGGACGGGTCGACGCCATCCTGCTGACCGGAGGCCTGCTGCGTTTTCAGGATCTGATCGACGGGATTGAAGAGCGCTGCGGGTGGATCGCCCCGGTCAGCGTTTACCCCGGCGAGATGGAGCAGGACGCGCTCGCGCTCCCTGTGCTCAAAGCGCTCCGGGAACAGACGCCGGTCCTCACTTATTCCGGAAAGCCGGTATGGGACGGGTTTGACGGACTGGACCTCTAAGGAAACACTGATTAAGCAGTGTTTCCTTAGAACAGAAATATAGTTTTCATCCGTATTTTCTTGGAACCTACGGTGGTTCGCAAAAAATACGGTTTTGATCAGAATTCCCCTAAGGAATTATACAGGAGGAATACATATGCGAATCGTTGACCAGATCAAGGCGAAAGCCCGCGCACAGGTAAAGACCATTGTACTTCCCGAGGGCGATGAGCCGCGCACCATACAGGCAGCTGCCATCCTTCAGGCGGAAGGACTGGCCCGGCCGGTTCTTCTGGGAGAGGAGGAAAAGATTCGCTCGGACGCTGCGGCTCTGGGCGCAGATCTCACCGGGGTCTGCATTGTCAGTCCCGCAGCTTCCGACCGGCGGCAGGCCTATGCGGATCTTCTTTATGAGCTGCGGAAAAACAAAGGGCTTACCCACGAAGCTGCCGAAACGCTTGCCCTCGATCCGATGTATTACGGCATCCTGATGGTCAAAAGCGGCGAAGCGGACGGGCTCCTCTCCGGAGCGGTCCATACCACCGGCGACATGCTGCGCCCGGCGCTGCAGATTATCCGGACAAAGCCGGGAATTGACGTCGTCTCCTCCAGCGTCCTGCTCGACCTGGGAGACGAACGCTTCGGGGAACATGGCGTCCTGCTCATGTCCGACTGTGTCGTCATCCCCTGTCCCACAGCGAAGGAGCTGGCGCAGATCGCCGTCTCTTCGGCAGAAACCGCCAGAGACCTCTGCGATTTTGCGGAGCCGAGGGTGGCCCTTCTCTCCTTCTCCACGAAGGGAAGCGCCCGGCACGAGCTTGTCACCAAGGTCAGCGAAGCCGCAGCCATGGCCCACGAGATGGCGCCGGAACTGCTGCTGGACGGCGAGCTGCAGTTCGACGCGGCTCTCATCCCCGAAATCGGAGCTTCCAAGGCACCGGGCAGTCCGGTTGCCGGCCGTGCGAATGTTCTGATCTTTCCGGATCTGCAGTCCGGCAATATCGGGTATAAAATCGCTCAGCGGCTCACCGGAGCCAGCGCCGTTGCCATCCTCCAGGGTCTGGCCCGCCCCTGCAATGATCTTTCCAGAGGCTGCTCCGTGGAGGATATTGTAACCACGGCTGCCATCACGGCTGTTCAGGCCCAGGCTGCCGCCCGCAGCGGAAAATGAGGTGTTTTTTATGAAGAAACGGCGTTTCCATAACCTGATCGCCTGTACGACCGCCTTCTCCCTGGCGTTTTCCCTCAGCGGATGTGAGGCCGGGATTTCCCGTCCCGCAGACGGAACCGAATCCTCCGCCCCGGAGGATGAAACAGATATTTCGGAAGAAAGCGGCATGCAGCCGGATGCGGCCATTATTCTGGAAGATGTGGTTCAGGAGCCGCTCCCCGCTCAGAACGCCGCCGGCAGACAAAAGGGCCTCTTCGCGAACGAAGAGGCGGAATATGCCTATGAAGTCTATCTGGCGCTCTGCCGCCGGGCCTTCGGCGCGGATTTTACCTTTGCCAGAGCAATTCCCCGGGATCCGGCAGTGGTCTGGAAGGAAATGCTGGACGCACGGGACCGGGAAGAGCGCCGGGTTCATTACCTTTCCCTGCCGGAACGGACGTTTCTTACGACGCTGCAGTTTCCGCCGCTGGAGAAATCCGCTGATCTCCTGCAGCGCCGGCTGGAGCAGCTCGTAAATACCTATGACGGAGTCTGGTCCGTCTATACCAAGAATCTGTCCGACGGGGAGGAGGTTGTCGTCCATGACCGGGCCATGCCCTCCGCCAGCGTCATGAAGCTGTTTGTAATGGCGGCTGTCTACGAAGCAATTGAAAACGGCAGTCTGCAGCGGACCGATGAGATCACCTCTCTGCTCGCCTCCATGATCAGTGTCAGCAGCAACGAATCCGCAAATCGTCTGCTGGCGCTGCTTGGAAACGGCGACTATGCCGCAGGGATCGACAAGGTCAATCAATATTTCCGCACCCATGGCTATACCGGCCGTTCCCACGAATTCAACGGATTTGCAAATGACGCCACCGTGGTCGCCCCCGGCCATTTCAACCGGATCACCGCGCTGGACTGTGCGCGTCTTCTGGAGCAGGTATATCACCGGGAGTTCGGTTCATGGGCTGTCTGCAGTGAAATCGAAAAAAATATGCTGGCCCAGCAGACCCGGTATAAGATACCGGCCGGTATTGCCAGAATCAACGAAGGGGTACAGATCGGCAATAAGACAGGGGAAATGGACCAGGTAGAGAATGATGTTGCCATCGTTTACTCTCCTGCCTGTGATTATATCGTCTGTGTTTTTTCCGATGAATGGTCCTCGTACGATACCGCGGTTCGTCATATTCAGGATCTGTCGGAGGAAATCTACCGGTATTATAACGATCCGGACTGGGTCACCACGGCTGCCAGCATACCGGATTTTCTGATCAGCGACGAGCTTCCCTGGGACCCGGTGTTCTATACCGATCCGGCCGAAGCGGCAAAGCTTTCCCGCGGCGTCCGGGCTCTCACCGCCTGGAAACCGCCCGTCATACCGGCAGATCCGGACGCAGCGCCCGGCACAGTTTCAAAGGAGAGCACGGATTATGTTTCTCTCTACGCCATCGGGACCGACGCTGCTCTCCCGGAGGAAGATGAGACCGAATATCTGGTGCTCTCCGACGCGGACGAGGCCGGGATCCTGGTCGTCAACGGTGAAATGCTGATGGACGGTTTCCTCACGGGAACCGAAGCAGAAGCGGAAGTCTCCGGGGAAGCGGAAATGGCTGGCGAAACAGCCGTCTCCGGCGAAGCAGATATGGCTGGCGAAGCGGCCGTCTCCGGCGAAACAGATATGGCTGGCGAAACATCCGTCTCCGACGAAACGGATATGGCTGACGAAGCGGCTGTCTCCGACGAAACGGAAAGGATTGATGAAACTGAAATTCCCGGGGAAACGGAAGGACTCAGAGAAGAATCTCCGGTTACGGAAGAAGGCGTTTCCGAAAGGATATCGGGAGCGGATGCCTTCCGTTCTCTGTGGGAGCGCTACTCGGACAAAATCATGAACTCCAGATAGTCAAAATCGATCTCTTCGATAAAACTGTCCTGGTAGAATCGTACCTTTTTATGCCGCTGAAAATCCCGGATCCCATGCTCCAGCCAGATTGGCCGGCCAAGATCCAGTTCCCGGCAGATCTCATCAAGACCCTGAAAAATTTTGTGGGTGCGGGTGTCGTCCTTCTCTACGGAAACGACGATGTCCCGCACCATATGATTCTCTTTCCAGATTTTTCCCCAAAGCTTCATATCCTACCCTCTTCTCACGGATCATCATGTAACCGACCGCACGCAGTTACCGGCTTCCCCGATCATTCTGCATCCGACAGCAGGCAATTACCAGCTTTCCTCCTCATCCGATGCGCTCAGAATATGCTGTGCACTGGTCCGCAAAACCGTAAAGGCTTTCTGGAGCCGTTCAAAATTTTTCTCTGACGGAGACTTTTCCATCTCGCGAAGGGCTTTCTCCAGCGCTTTGCAGTCGCTGCGCAGCTGCAGTCTCCAGGTCATGTCCATCCCGCGGACCTTTGCGGCACGTTCCCTGGTTTTATCCAGCAGGGCCCAGCCGTTGACGATCAATACCTTCTGCTCATCGCTCAGGGCTTCTGTACTGCCCCGGAACACACGCTTCTCCATCATGCCTTTTTTCGTCCTTTCTGTCCTCGCACTTCTTCTCTTCGATAGCATTATAAAAGATGTGTTTTTTCCTGACAAGGCCTGCCATATTCCTTTTTCATTCACCGGCGGATATGTTATGATGGTTTCATTCCAACAATGATCAGATGCCAAATAACAATGAAACCGACAGGGGGACAGACAGCATGAAACAGATTCTTGTGATCGGCGCCGGCGCTTCCGGTCTGATGGCGGCGGCCGCAGCCGCAGGATCCGGCGCGCAGGTATGTGTGCTCGAAGGGATGAAAAAACCGGGTAGAAAGCTTCTTCTCACCGGAAACGGCAGATGCAATCTGACGAACATGGATCCCGGTCTGACGAATGCATTTCACTCCTGTGAAGCCGCCGACGCCAGGTGCTTTGCGGAAACCGTCATCGGCACAGACGGCCGCGAAAAGACTCTGTCCTTTTTCTCAGATCTTGGACTGGATATCGTGGAAAAATCCGGATATGTCTATCCCCGCGCGGAGCAGTCCGGCGCTGTCCTGCAGTGCCTTCTGGGCGAGCTGTACCGGCTTGGAGTAAAGATGCATTACGATGCCGGCGTCCGGTCCCTTTCCTTCGACCCGACGGCGGAAAAATGGACTGCCTCCGTCGACGGATGGCATTATGAAGGGGACCGCGTCATCCTCTGCTGCGGTTCGAAGGCTGTTCCGTCCACCGGCAGTGACGGCAGCGGCTATGCGCTGGCAGCTGCCCTCGGACATAAGATCGTCCCCGTTTTTCCGGCTCTGACAGCGATCTGCTGTCCGGACCCGGACCTGAATCTTCTTGCCGGCGCACGTACCCGGGCCCGGATCCGCCTTTACCGAAAAAATCATGGGGCCGGAGACGATTCTCTGCATTTTGAGAGTTTTTCTTTCTCTCCTGTCTCCGCTGCAAAGAAAACCCGGCCGGTCCGGCTGCTTTGCCCGGATCTTCCGGACTCGGATCCCCGCCGGATCGCTTCCGAAACCGGGGAAGTCCAGTGGACCCCGGGGGAAATCTCCGGCATCCCTGCCTTTCAGATCAGCCGGTATGTGTCGGATCCCGGTGAAAGATCATCTTTTGTTCTGAATGTAGACTTTCTCCCCGAATACGAAGAAAGCGCCTTAGCGCGGCGCCTGGAAAACGTATTCTTTACTTTCGGCCGGAACGGCTCTCTTAAGACCGTCCTCAATGGCCTGGTGCATGACCGGGCCGCAGCATTTCTGCTCAGAAAATCCGGTCTGCCGGAAAATGCATGCCGCAGCGCGGACCCGAAGGAGCTTCGGCGGATGGCCGCTCATCTGGCCGCGCTCATGAAACGGATGGTTTTCCCGATATCCGGCACTCGATCCTTCGAGCAGTGCCAGGTCTGCCGGGGCGGCATCGCCCTTTCACAGGTGAACCCCCAGACACTGGAATCCCGCCTGCACCCGGGACTCTACTTCGCCGGCGAGCTGCTCGACATCGACGGGCCCTGCGGCGGCTACAATCTCCAATGGGCCTGGAGCAGCGGCATGCGGGCAGGGGCTGCCGCAGCAAAATAAGGGAAACAGGGAGGAGACACAGAACCGTCCCCTGTCTCCTCAGCGGCTTTTGCCGGTATTCAGCACCCCTGTTTCCTTTCCTTCAGATTGAGCAGCAGCACCGCCGAAAGCACCAGAATGACTCCGGCCGCGGACGCAAGAGTCAACGGTTCATGATACGCAATCACCCCGATCAGGGTAGCGACAACCGGCTCCACTGAGGCCAGGACCGAGGCCCGTCCGTTTTCCAGTCCGGTCAGGCTGTAGGTGTAGAGCAGATAGGGTACAAAACAGCTGAGCACGCCGGTCGCCAGACACCATCCGAAACCGGGCAGTGAGGAGGTCATGGCGCTTACGATTCCTGCCGGCCGCCAGATCACAAAGGCGCCGACGGCCGCCAGAAGGCAGGAATAGAAATTGATCGTATTGGAACTGTAGCCCCTCTGCAGCGCAAATCTGGAAAAGATCGTATAGAGCGCATACCCGATCCCGGAACCGAGGCCAAAGAGCAGTCCCGCCAGCGTGATATGCGTGTCCGTTCCGACACCCGAAACCAGACAGCAGCCCGCAAAAGCCAGAAGAACGGCAGTCCCTTTTACCGGGGTCACCTTTTCCCCAAAGAGAACGGCGGACATCAGCATGACAAAGGTCGGCGCCGTGTAGAGCAGGATCGCCGCTGTCGACAGATCCATCATGTTGATCGCGTGAAAATAGCAGAAGGTGAAAAACAACAGGCTCAGAAGGCCAGTACCGATGAAACACCAGAGATCCTTCAGGCGGACCCTGAACTGGCCGGGACCGGTCACCAGGATCAGAAGTCCAAAGCAGACTGCCGCAATCCCGCATCTGACCAGGATCGCGCCATTCGCATCGATTCCGATCGATAAGAGGTGCCTGGTAAAGAAACCCATGAACCCCCAGAAGAATCCTCCGCCCAGTACGGCTGCCACATATCTGTTCATTGTTCTGTTTCCTGTTCTGTTTTCTCTTCTGTTTTCTGTCCTGTCTTCAGATCCGGCGAAGACAAAGAAATATCCTCTGTCCCGTCTTCCAGATGACCGGCCTGCCGGATCTGTTTCAGTTCGGCAATGGTCTGCCGAAGCGCCTCTTCTTTCTCAACCCCCGCAAGGCGAAGCTTATGCGCCAGCTCCAGCGCGGTTTTGAAATCCTTTCCCGGACGGTATCCGGCCAGGACAAGATCCCTGCCCTGTACAAAGGGCTGCGCCATCGTTTCCCGGTAAGTCCGCAGCCGGCTTTGCAGAAACGCTTCCGCCTCCTCATAGGGAGCCGGGTTCAATCTTCCGAGGTGATCCGCTTTGGCCAGCAGCAGCAGATCCTCCGGACAGATACTCTGATCCAGCATCCGGTTGGTCACCTTTACCGACGAATGCTCCCGGAACGCCTGATTTGGACGCATATGCATGAGCGTCATATTTTCCACATATGCGTTCAGACGTTTCTCACTGTTCAGTCGCCGGATCCAGCGTCCGGCAACCGGAACGCCGGCATTTTCATGCCGGTAGGCATGGATCCTTCCGTCCTTTCCCACCTCTGTCACCAGCGCCTTGCCCATATCGTGCGCCAGCGCGGACAGCATGAGCGCTTCCGGATTCTGCGCCTCCTCCCGGAGTTTTGCGGCCTCATCCAATACCATCATGGTATGGGTATATACGTCCTTCTCCGGATGATGCTCCGGATCCTGGGGTACATCTTCCAAAGCCGCCAGTTCTCCGAACCAGTCCTTCATCTGGTCCATTCTCTGCAGCTCCCGGAAAAACACGGAGGGTTGCGGCGCCTTCCGCAGCGCTTTCTCAAGTTCCCCGAAGATGCGTTCTTTGGGAAGTGCCTTCAGGTCCATCCTGCGGGACAGTTCCACCGTCTCGTCCGCAACGCGGTACCCGAACCGGGCCGCAAACTGGGCGCCCCGAAGCACCCGCAGCGGATCCTCCGCAAAAGTTATGTCGTTGACATGACGGATCACGCCCTGCTCCATATCCCGGCGGCCGCCGAAAAAATCCAGGATCTCCCCTGTGAGGACATCCTCCATCAGGGCATTCATGGTGAAATCCCTGCGCAGCGCAGCCTTCTCCGGTCCGAGGAACGGATCCACAAAGACATCGAAATCCTTATGTCCCCTGCCGGTGGCATGCTCCTTGCGGGGCATTGCAATATCGATGTCATAATGTGAAAGGCCCAGCACGCCGAAGCTGAGCCCCATACTGGTCACATTTCCCAGACCGGACAGAAGATCCCACAGCTGCCGGGGCGTGATCCCGTGCACCTCGATATCAATGTCCTTATTTTCCCGTCCCAGAAGCCGGTCGCGGACAAGACCTCCGACAAAATAGGTCCGGCCGCCAAGCAGCGCCACCTGGTCGGCAATCTGCCGGGCCATCTTCAGGTCCCGATCGTTTTCTGCCATTTCCTCTTTCACAGCCATCCACTTTTTCATCCGATCCTGTTCAGACTCTGTTCCGATCCTGCTCGAATCCGATTCCGTTCCTCTTCAGACTTTGTTCAGATCCTCTTCAGGTTCTGCTCCGATCCTGCCCGGATCCTTTTCAGATCCTGTCAGACCTCATTCAGACCTCGTTCCGTTTCTATACCGTCCCTGCGCACAGTCATCCGGACAGACTTCCTGTGTCTGCCTGGTTTAAAGAGCCATCCGGTAAATCTCGGCGATCTCTGTTTCGCCCAGCTTCCGGATACCGCCCACCGTCCGTTCTCCGTTGAACGTGCATTTGCGGGCCATGATCTGAATCTGCTCCTGCGTCGGTTCCACGCCCAGTTCATGCAGATTCACGGGCATGTCAATTTCCATGAAGAACCGTTCCATCGCCTCGATTCCCGCCAGGGCCGTGCCTTTCACATCGGAGAAATTCATGGGCACGCCAAGGATGTTCACGGCAAGCTGGGCAAAACGCTCCGGCTTTGCATCAACGACGTATCTTGCCCAGCTTCCCCAGACGGCAGCCAGCCCTGCGCCGTGGGCCACGTCAAACAGTCCGGAGAGCTCATGTTCCAGCTGATGGCTGGCCCAGTCCTCCTGCACGCCGCAGCTGAGCAGACCATTGTGCGCCAGAGAGCCGGCCCACATCACCTGGGCGCGGGCATTGTAATTTTCCGGATCCTTCTTCAGAATCCGTGCATTGTACATCACGGTCCGGATGATCTGTTCCGACATGCCGTCCGTCAGCATGGTATCGGAATCCGGCGTGAAATACCGTTCCATGATATGCATGATAATATCCACACAGCCGCAGGCCGTCTGGTACCAGGGTAAGGTATAGGTCAGCTCCGGATTGAGCACCGCAAACCGGCAGCGGGCATAATTGCTGCTGTAGCCGCGCTTGATCCAGCCGTCCTCGTTTGTGATGACGCAGGACTGGCTCATCTCACTGCCCGCCGCTGCGATTGTGAGAACCGCGCCCACCGGAACGCAGCCGGAAGCCGTGCGCTTTCTCAGATAGAAATCCCAGATGTCGCCGCCGTCGTACAGGCCGTAGCCGATGGCTTTCGAAGAATCGATGACGCTTCCGCCGCCCACAGCCAGAATAAAGTCCACCTGTTCCTTTTTCCCGAGCGCAATGCCTTCCCGCACCAGGGAAAGCCGCGGATTGGGTTTCACGCCCCCGAGGCAGACGCTCTCGATGCCTTCCTCCTCCAGGGATTTGCGGACGCGGTCAAGCAGCCCGGAACGGACCGCGCTCCCGCCGCCGTAATGGATCAGGACCTTTTTCGCGCCCTGCTCCTTCACCAGTTTTCCGACCTGCAGCTCTGTATCTTTTCCGAAAACGACTTTTGTCGGTGTATAGTAAGTAAACTGCTTCATACATCCTCCTTTACAACATCCTGCATGATCCCTTTATATTTCGTGTGCAGCGTCCCTGCGCCTGCGCTTCCATGTGCCGGTTTTCATCAGCCGGTTTCCATCAGCCAGTTTCTATCAGCCGGTTTCCGTCAGCTGGTTTCTATCAGCCGGTTTCCGTCAGCCGGTTTCCATCAGCCGGTTTTCCTGCGCCGATTTTCCATGTGACGTCTACGCCAGGCCTCCGGTTTCCGTGTTTCCGAGCACGCCGCACAGCCGCATCGCCTCCCTGGCATCCGACACCGGAAGAATCTCCAGACGGTTTCGGACTTCCTCCGGGACCTTCATCAGATCCGGCTTATTTTCCTCCGGGATCAGGATGGTCTTCAGGCCCGCCCTCTGGGCTGCCATCAGCTTCTCCGTAAGTCCTCCGATCGGAAGCACCCGGCCCCGCAGGGACAGTTCCCCGGTCATCCCCACCTCCGGACGGGCGCACTGCCCGGTCAGCGCGGAGGTAATGGCGCAGGCCATGGTGATCCCGGCCGACGGTCCGTCCTTTGGCACCGCCCCCTCCGGGACATGGATGTGAAGGTCCTTCTTCTCCATTTTTTCCGCCATATGGGGGATCTGCGCCTTCACATACGTGGCGGCGATCGTCGCGGATTCCTTCATCACATCGCCCAGCTTGCCGGTCAGCGTCAGCTTGCCGGTTCCCTCGGTGAACACCGCTTCCACGAACAGGATCTCTCCGCCCGCAGCCGTCCAGGCCAGTCCGGTCACAACCCCGGGCAATCCTTTCTTCAGCGCCTTCTCATGGCGGGCCGGGCGTTCGTCCAGAATCTCCGGCAGCCGTTTCGCCGATACGGAAACGGTCTTCTGCTCCCCTTTCACCAGCCGCACCGCAGCCGTACGGCAGACCTCCTCCAGGCATCTGCGCAGGCCGCGCACACCGGACTCCGCCGTATATCCGGAAATGATCTCCCGGATAGCATCGTCCGTGATGCGGAGCATGCTCTTTTTCATGCCGGCCCGTTCCATCGCCGCAGGCAGCAGATGCTTTCTGGCAATCTGCATCTTCTCTGTCTGTGTATACCCGTCAAAGCGGATCATCTCACAGCGGTCCAGCAGCGGCTGTGGGATGGTGTCCGTCGTATTCGCCGTACAGATGAAAAGAACATTGGACAGATCGTAGGGCGCATTCATATAGTGGTCGGTGAAGGAGAAATTCTGCTCCGGATCCAGTACCTCGAGCAGCGCGCTGGACGGGTCTCTGGAAAGATCCCGCGTCAGCTTGT
>CACXHD010000115.1 GCA_902767335.1 uncultured Lachnospiraceae bacterium | reverse complement strand
AGGGGATTGGTCAAATGGTATGATAGGGGTCTCCAAAACCTTTGGTGGGAGTTCGATTCTCTCATCCCCTGCTGAAAAGAAGCTGAAAATCCGGTATCAGGATTTTCAGCTTCTTTGATTCTGTCCGCTGCGGTCCGCCGGAGCCCGTCAGAGTATCGGCCGTTGTATTGCCAATCTGTGTTTATTCATGGTAAAATAAGAACGTATAATTGTAAATTTTTGCTATTGTCTTTCGGGTAACAGATCATGCAGGAGGTCGGCAGTGAGATGAAGCCAAAGCGGAAAAACACAACAACTGCAGCATGGATCGGAGGAGCAGCGGTTCTGATCATCCTGATTGCGGGAACCTTTTGGATGGGTCAGGCAGCCAGGCAGGATACGGACCGGGCGGTCCGGCAGGTCAGCCTTCTGTATCTGGACGAGCTGGCAGGCAGAAGAGAACAGGTGGTAGCTTCGAACCTGCAGGAGAATATCAATACGATCAATGCCGTCGCTGACCTGATGAACGCGGACGATCTGCGCGATGACAAGCATCTGCAGGAGTACCAGAAACGGATCAAAGTCCTGTATCATCTGGAACGGTTTGCTTTTGTCGGAGCAAGCGGAACGGTCTATACTTCCTCCGGTCCGACCTATGATATTGATCAGTATCCGTTTGACTACAAGACCATTAAAAAGGCGGAAATATCTGTACTGGATTCGGATGACGGCGGAAAAAAAGTGATCATTGCAGCGCCGATTGAAAAGAAAGAATTTCAGGACGATACCCTGACAATGAGCTTTATGCAGATCGACATGGAGCAGATGCTCCAGGGGGTTTCCATGAAATCCGGGGAGCAGGATGCGACGTTCTGCAATATTTACACGAAAGACGGGGTTTCTCTGACCAATGCGGTCCTCGGAGGACTGGCCAGCGAGGACAATCTGCTGGATGCGCTTCGCGGAGCGCAGTATGAACATGGATATTCCTACGAGAAAGTTGTCAGTGATTTTCAGGAGAGACGGCGCGGAGAAGTCTCCTTCCGCTATAATGATACGCCGGAAACGCTGAGTTATGTTCCGGTGGAAGGAACCGACTGGCTTTTGACGTACCTGATCCGGGAGAGCGTCATCAGCGGCCAGATCAGTGCGATTTCTGACAGCATGATCATCCGAAGCGTTGTGCAGTCTTTGCTGACGGTTCTGGCCATGATCATCATGTTTGCCTTTATTCTGCGCCAGAGCCGGCAGAACGCAAAGGTTCTGGCGGAAAAAGAAAAGGCGGATGCGGAAAACCGGGTGAAGCAGGAGGAGATGAGACACCGGCTGGCTTTGCAGGAGGAGCTTCTTGCCCAGCGGGCACAGGGAGAGCAGCAGAGCGAGCTGATCCAGGCGCTCTCGTCGGATTACCGGAGTGTGTATTATCTTGAGTTCGACAAGGATGACGGGATCTGTTATCAGGCGAGGACGGATCTGCCGGGCTTTAAGGCAGGAGAGCGTTTCCATTATCTGAGTGCGGTGACGAATTACTGCAATACGTATATTCTGGAGCCATACAGGGAAGAGTTCCTGAAATTTATTCAGCCGGATGCGGTACAGGAGGCGCTGAAAGAACGGCCTGTGATTTCCTACCGCTATATGATCCGGGTGAACGGCAGGGAATCCTGGGAGGTTGTGAAATTTGCCGGCGTCCGCCGTGAAAACGGGGATTCCGATTTCGCGGCCCACAGTGTCGGTGCCTGCTTTGCGGATGTGGACGAGGAGACAAGGAAGTCCATGCAGCAGCGGCAGGCGCTCAGCGATGCCCTGGAGAATGCGGAGCAGGCCAACCGGGCGAAGACGGTGTTCCTGTCCAATATGAGCCATGAAATCCGCACGCCGATGAATGCGATCATCGGGCTGGACAATATCGCGCTCAACGATCCGGAGACGCCGGAGAAGACGAGAGATTATCTGGAGAAGATCGGGGCTTCGGCGGAACACCTGCTGAACCTGATCAACGATATCCTGGATATGTCGAGAATCGAATCCGGACGGCTGACGATGAAGAACGAGGAATTCTCTTTCTCGAAACTGCTGAGGACCATTAATACCATGTTCAGCGGGCAGTGCGCGGACAAAGGGCTGGATTATCAGTGCCATATCAACGGGCAGGTGGATGACTATTATATCGGCGACAATATGAAGCTCCGCCAGGTGCTGATCAATATCCTGGGAAATGCCGTGAAATTTACGCCGGAAGGCGGCAGCGTGGAAATGACGGTGGAACGGACGGCTCAGTTCGATCAGCAGACGACGCTGCGGTTTACCATAGCGGACACCGGGATCGGCATGAGCGAAGAGTATCTGCCGAGACTGTTTGATCCCTTCAGCCAGGAGGATTCTTCCACAACCAATAAATACGGAAGCTCCGGACTCGGGCTGGCGATCACGAAAAACATCGTAGAGATGATGAACGGGACGATCGAAGTGCGCAGCCGGAAGGGCGAAGGCACGACGTTCTATGTGACCGTCACATTGATGAACGCCGCGAAACAGACGGAAGAAGACGCGGACACAGAGATTCATCCGGATGATATGAGCGTGCTGATTGTGGACGATGATCCGGTTGCATGCGAACATACCAGACTGGTGCTGGAGAAGGCCGGCATCAGGGCGGATATCTGTGCGGCCGGAGCGGAAGCCATCGAGATGGTGAGGCTGAAGCATGCGAGAAGGGAACCATACAACCTGATTCTTGTGGACTGGCAGATGCCGGAGATGGACGGCGTAGAGACGACGCGAAGGATTCGTGAGATGATCGGCCAGGAATCCGCAATCATTATTCTGACGGCGTACCGCTGGGACGATGTGCTTGAGGAGGCGCTGCAGGCCGGGGTAGACAGTTTCCTGCCGAAGCCGCTCTTTGCGAATACCGTGATCGAAGAATTCCAGAGCGCGATGAAGCGCAGGGGGAGCAGGCCGGGGAGAAAGAAGAACAAAGCGGATCTGACCGGCCGCCGGATCCTTCTTGCGGAGGACATACAGATCAACGCAGAGATTATTCTGATGCTTCTGCAGTCCCGTGAGATGACGGCTGAGCTGGCGGAGAACGGAAAAATCGCTGTGGAGATGTTCGCGAAGAGCCAGCCCGGATATTATGATGCGATCCTGATGGATATGCGCATGCCGGAGATGGACGGCCTGGAGGCGACGCGCGTGATCCGCGCCATGGACCGGCCGGATGCAAAGGAAATCCCGATCATTGCACTGACGGCCAACGCATTTGACGAGGATGTTCAGAGAAGTCTGCAGGCGGGGCTGAATGCACATCTGTCCAAGCCGGTGCAGACCGAAGCACTGTATGAAACCCTGGAAAGCCTGATCCCCGAAACGGACAGGCCTGTGGAGAAATAAAACAAGAGATAAGGAGAACCTGGAGATGTTTGGCAAGCAGTTTCGGATGAACGAAGAAAACCTTTCCGTGATTGCAGAAATCGGGAAGCATATGCCGGGAGGATTTTTTATCTACAGAGCGGATGCGCCGGAGGAAGTGCTCTACGCAAACCATGCTGTTTTTTCGATCTTTGCCTGCAAAGATCAGGAGGAGTTCACTGCGCTGACAGGGAATACCTTCCGGGGAATGCTGCATCCGGACGATTATGCCGCCGTGTCGGAGGAGATCCGGAGCCAGGTCCGGCGGAGCGAACAGGCGATGGATTACGTGGAGTACCGGATTGTCCGCAGGGACGGTCAGGTGCGCTGGGTGGAAGACTACGGTCATTTCACGCAGACCGACGAATATGGCGGCATTTACTATGTCTTTATCTCTGACATTACGGAAAAAAGAGAACGGCTTGAGTCGGACAATGCCGTCCGCAAAGCGGTGATTGAGGCCCTCAGCGAATCCTATCATACGGTGTGGATCATCAATGATGTCGAGACGGAGAGCTTCTCGCTGTACCGTGGAGATACGAAGGGGGAAACCACGCATGGCGCGCCGATCCGGGACGCGCTGGAACGGATGAAATATTCCACTGCGAAAGAGTATTACATTCGTACAACGGTGGCCGAAGAGGACCAGGAACGTCTCCAGAAGGATCTGACGCTGGAAAGCATCACAGCCCGGCTGAAGGAACGCCCGCAGTACTCGGTCAACTACCTGCGGGTCATGGAAGACGGAAGCCGGCGGTATTTCCGCATTGAGTTTGCCAGGGTGAACATGCCCGGGGGCAGAATGGGCATTGTCTGCGGATTTAAAGACGTGGATGACGATGTCCGTCAGGGACAGGCAATTCAAAAGGCCCTGCGGGAGGCGGAGGCTGTCGAAAAGGAAAAACAGCGGCTGATGGCGGAGGTGGAATCCGCGGCAAAACTGGCGGATTTCATGGGGTCCGTCTCTTCTCTGCTGACGAATATGCCGGCGATGAGCTTTTCCAAGGATGCCGCCACAGGGACATACCTCGCCTGTAATCAGGCGTTTGCCGAATACGCGCACAAAAACTCTCCGGAAGAGGTTGTCGGCCTGACGGATTATGAGATTTTCGATCCGGTGACGGCACAGCACTTTGTAGAGGATGACCGGAAAGCGCTGGCAATGGAGGAAGCGTATATTTTCTTCGAGGACGTACCGGACGCCGGCGGGGTCGTGATCCGGAATCTGCAGACGACAAAAACAAAATTTACGGATCCGTCCGGAAGGCTGTGCCTGCTGGGCCTGTGTGTCGACGTAACGGAGATGACGCGGGTCAAGACAGCGGAGGCGGAAGCGCGGGCTAAGCAGCAGGAACTGGAGCGGCGGGTAGAACTGCAGGAGGAACTTCTGAAACAGGAGAAGCGCAGGGAAGAGCTCGACAGTATGATCACTGCGCTGGCATCGGATTACCGCAGCGTCTATCATGTGGACCTGGATACCGACGAGGCGGTATGCTACCGTGCGGATCTGAAAGATCCGGACCAGATCCGGGAAGGGCTCCGGTTCCCGTTTTATAAGATGTTCAGGGAGTATGCCGAAGCGCATGTGGACGAAACCTTCCGGGAAGGCTTCCTTCAGTTCATTGACCCGGATTATATCCGGAAGGAACTGGCGACGGAAAACATCATCGCCTACCGCTATCTGGCAAGGCGAAACGGTGTGGAATACTATGAGATGCTGAGAATGGCGGGGGTGCGTCATCCGGAGGACAGAGATGACCATATCGTTCACTCGGTCGGCGTGGGTTTCACCATCATTGACGAGCAGATGCGGCATTCCATGGATCAGAACCGGGCGCTCTCGGAGGCGCTGGAGGCAGCGAAGGAAGCAAACCGGGCAAAGACGGCCTTTCTTTCGAACATGAGCCATGAGATCCGCACGCCGATGAACGCCATTATCGGACTGGACAATATTGCGCTGAGCAATCCGAACCTCCCTTCGGAGACGCGGGAGCAGCTGGAGAAGATCGGGGCATCCGCGCAGCATCTGCTCAATATCATCAATGACATTCTGGATATGAGCCGGATTGAATCCGGCCGGATGACCATCAACAGTGAGGAGTTTTCCTTCCGGAAGGCGCTGGATCAGGTCAATACCATCATCAGCGGCCAGTGCCGGGACAAGGGCCTTGCGTATGACTGCCAGGTAAAGAGCCGGCTGGATGATTATTACATCGGCGATGACATGAAGCTGCGGCAGATCCTGATTAATATT
>CACXHD010000114.1 GCA_902767335.1 uncultured Lachnospiraceae bacterium | reverse complement strand
ACGTTTTTATCGCAGTTGGGGATCATGACCAGCGCGTCAAACTGATGCGCTTTCGCCATGCACTCGGTGGAATCCGCAATCAGGTCCCGGGTGACCAGAGAATATTTCATCCCCTCATGCCCCATGGCGATCCCGTCGCAGACGGCTATGGCAGGGAATACTCTGGGAACGCCGCCGGCCATCGCTACGCCGAGCTTTACCGCTTCCGTAATCTTGTCCAGATTCATATGACCCGGGACAATCTCATTGTAGGAGTTTACGATACCGATCAGCGGGCGTCTCATCTCTTCCGCCGTCAGTCCGAGTGCGTTGAACAACGATCTGTGCGGAGCCTGCTGGATCCCTTTTTTCACTGCATCACTCTTCATTTTTCCTCCTTCTCGTGCAAAATACACGATCTATGTATTTACGTTCTCTCCGGTTTAACCCTTTCAATCAGCTCTTCCCTTCCGGAAGGCTCCGATTTTCACATTCTTTATATCTTAATGTATTTTTTTTCATATTTCAAGCATACCATTGCAAAACCGTCGTGGAAAATTCTTCCGCTCCGTCTGTTCGAAATATTTTTCGATTTTTGTTCAATTTCGAAAAATAATGTGGTATAATAAACCTGCTATGTGGAATCTTTTGACTCAAAAGGCACAGAAACAGAAGGGAATATCTATGGATAAACTGGATTATCAGATCCTGGCCGAGCTTCGGAAAAACGCCAGACAGACTGCCTCCGAAATCAGCAAATCGATCCATCTGTCCGTCTCCACCGTCATCGAGCGGATCCGGAAGATGGAACGCTCCGGTCTGATCGAAGCCTATACCGTGATCACCAGCGACAGCCGTCTGGGCAATGATATCACGGTCCTGATGGAAATCAGTATGGAGCATCCCCGCTACAACGATGAATTCATCCGTTCGGTAAATGAAAACCCGAACATTATCGCCTGCTACTATCTGACAGGAGAGTTTGACTTCCTTCTGAAGATCTCCTGCCGCTCCTCTCTGCATCTGGAGCAGATCCACAACACAATCAAGGACTGTGCAGGCGTCCGTCTCACCCGGACCCACTATGTCCTGCGCACCGTCAAAAATGTCCACTCTTCCTCACCGGAGATCAGTGAAGACGGGGAGCCTTCGGCCGCCTCTGATTCAAAGCAGCCCCGGCCTGCACTGCAGGACTGAAGGGACAAAATCCCCGCGCGGACAGACAGCACGCGCCTGTCCCTCTCTTCCGTCGAGCGAAACACTGCGCAAAACATGAATTACCCCCGGAAGCAAAGGCCTCCGGGGGATTTTGTTTACTCTGCGCTGCCGTCAGAAGCTTTCTCCACTTCTGCGATCGCAGATTTTCTCATGGGAATTCTGCAGTTCTTATTATTGCCGAACTCTACGATGCAGTCATCTTCTTCGATGGAGATTATCACGCCGTAGAAACCGCTGGTTGTCACTACAACATCGCCCACCTCCATGGATGAAAGCAGTGCAGCCATTCTCTTCTGCTCTTTCCGCTGGGGACGGATCATCAGGAAATACATCATACCGCCGATGATCACGATGTAGACCAGCATAATCATCATCCCACCGCCTCCGGCGGCTGCCGTTTCTGTCAGAAAACTCATATCTGTTCTTCCTCCTTCGCGTCGTTCGAGAAACACTGACGCATACTCTTTTTTCTGTCAGCGCTTCCATCATCATACACTGTTTCGGATCCTTCATCAAGCGTTTTTTGCGCCGTCATTCTCTTCCATCCGCGAGAGCGTCTCTTTTTTAAAGGAAGCATACCGGTCCTCTTCGATGGCAGCGCGGATCTTCTCCATCAGATGATTGTAAAACCAGAGATTATGAAGGACACACAGGCGCATTCCCAGCATCTCCTTAGCCTTCAGAAGGTGCCGGATATAGGCCCGGGAATAGCTTCGGCAGGCGGGACAGCCGCAGCCTTCTTCAATCGGTCTGTCGTCGGTCTCATACCTGGCGTTGAACAGATTCCGTTTGCCTTCCGCCGTATAGACATGGCCGTGTCTTCCGTTCCGGCTGGGATACACGCAGTCAAAAAAGTCCACGCCCCGCTCGACCGCTTCCAGGATATTCGCCGGCGTGCCGACGCCCATCAGATACGTCGGGCGGTCCTGTGGAAGCAGGGGAACCGTCACGTCCAGGATATGATACATTTCCTCATGGGTCTCGCCGACCGCGAGGCCGCCGATCGCATATCCGTCCAGATTCATCGCGGCAATCTGCTGCGCATGCTCCATCCGGATGTCATCGTACACCGCCCCCTGATTGATGGCGAAGAGACACTGGTTCGGATTGATGGTTCCCTCTTTTGCGCAGAGCCGGTCCATTTCTGCCTTGCAGCGCACCAGCCACCGGGTCGTCCGGTCCACGGATTTTCGGACATATTCATAATCCGCGCGGCTGGAAGGACATTCGTCGAAGGCCATCGCAATCGTAGAGGCCAGATTGGACTGGATCTGCATGCTCTCCTCCGGGCCCATGAAAATCTTCCGGCCGTCAATATGGCTTCGGAACGAGACACCCTCCTCTTTGATGCTTCGCAGGGAAGCGAGGGAAAACACCTGAAAGCCGCCGGAATCGGTGAGAATCGGCCGGTCCCAGTTCATGAAGCGGTGAAGTCCGCCCATTTTCGCCACAATCCCGTCGCCCGGACGGACATGCAGATGATAGGTATTGGACAGCTCCACCTGGGTCCCGATCTGGCGCAGATCGTCCGTTGAAACCGCCCCCTTGATCGCTGCCGCCGTTCCCACATTCATGAAAACCGGCGTCTCGACGATTCCGTGCACCGTCTCAAAGCGTCCTCTCTTCGCCTTCCCGTCCGTATGTATCAGTGTATATTTCGCTTTCATGCTCTTCTCCCATAGTCCCGGAACGCCGAACGTCCGGACAAACCTTGATCTCTCAATGTCTGCCCGGACGGCCGCGCTGATGTTGTCAGTTCTTTCGGATGGCTGCCGCATTAAGCTTTCATTCAGGCCCATTCCCGCTGTATCCGGACAGCTGCAGCTTTCATCTCTCCGTCCCCGGCGGATGAAAGTCCGCCCGGATGCAGACATCTGTACAGCGCTCCGCAAGGATGCGGTCGGATTTGCCGGGAAAATATGCGTCAGCCTCTTGTATCTTCAGTCCGTCTCAAGGAACGTGTACAGGAATGCTGCCACCACGGCGCCAATCAGCGGCGCGACAATGAACACCCAGAGGGCTTTGAGCGCCTCTCCGCCTGCGAATACGGCAACCAGCGATCTCGCCGGATTTACGGATGTGCCGGTCAGGCCGATGCCCAGGATATGGACAAAGGTCAGGGACAGTCCGATTACCAGGCCGGCTACCGGCCCGTTCTCCCGTTTGGAGGTGACGCCGATAATCGACATGATGAAGACGCAGGTAAGGATGATTTCAATCACGATGGATAACAGGATGTT
>CACXHD010000113.1 GCA_902767335.1 uncultured Lachnospiraceae bacterium | reverse complement strand
ATGTTATTTCGGTTTAACCCGTTAAAGCATCATAGCCTTTTTTTGAAAAAATGTCAACCCGCAGACCGTTTTCTCTTGCTTTTTGGTGTAATTCTTTTATACTTACTAGGGAAACACCGATCTTTTGACGGGTCGGCGGAAAAAATGTAAGGAGGTTTATAAATATGCAGGAGCATATGTCTGATACCCGGCAGTTGATGCTTGGCAATAAGGCAGTCGCCCGCGGACTTTACGAAGCAGGCGTCTGTTTCATTTCCAGTTATCCCGGGACTCCGAGTACGGAGATTACGGAGGAAGCCGCAAAATACGACGAAATCTACTGTGAATGGGCTCCAAACGAAAAGGTGGCCATGGAATCGGCCTTCGGCGCCAGTCTCGCAGGACGCCGCTCCTTCTGTGCGCAGAAGCATGTCGGCCTGAATGTCGCGGCGGATCCCCTCTACACCATGTCCTACACGGGCGTAAACGCCGGTATGGTGATCGGCGTGGCGGATGATGCGGGAATGCATTCTTCCCAGAACGAACAGGATTCCCGCCATCATGCCATCGCGGCGAAGGTGCCGATGATCGAACCGTCGGATTCCGCCGAGGCGCTGGAATATACAAAACTTGCCTATGAGCTCTCCGAGCGTTTCGATACCCCGGTCCTTCTGAAAATGTGCACCCGTGTCGCGCATTCCCAGTCCGTCGTCGTTCCGGGCGAACGGGTTGTGCCGGACCGTCCCTATGAAAAGAACATTGCCAAATATGTCATGATGCCCGGGAACGCTAAAAAGCGTCATCCCATCGTGGAACAGCGCACGAAGGATCTGATCGCCTATGCGGAAAACTGCCCGCTGAACCGCGTGGAAATGGGCAGTGATACCTCCGTCGGTTTTATCACCGCCTCCACATCCTATCAATATGTGCGGGAGGTCTTCGGAGCCGATGCCTGTATCCTCAAGCTGGGCATGACCAACCCCCTTCCGGAACAGCTGATCCGCAGCTTTGCCGCGTCCGTGGACCGGCTCATTGTCGTCGAGGAGCTGGATCCGATTATCGAAAATCATGTGCGGTCCCTCGGGCTTGCGGTTTCCGGCAAAGACCTGTTCCCGATCACCGATGAATTCTCACAGAACCTGATCGCAAAGGCGATGGGGAAAGAGACGGCGCCGGTGCGCACACTCTCCGATCCCATTCCGCCCCGTCCCCCGGTTATGTGTGCGGGATGTCCTCACCGCGGACTGTTCTATACGCTCCGCAAAAACAAATGCACCGTCCTGGGAGACATCGGCTGCTACACCCTGGGTGCGGTACAGCCCCTCGGCGCCATTGAGATGACGCTGTGCATGGGCGCCTCCATCGGCGCCGTTCACGGCTTCAACAAAGTGCGCGGCGAAGAAAGCGAAGGAAAAACCGTCGCCGTGATCGGAGACTCCACCTTTATGCATTCCGGGATGACCGGGCTGGCAAATGTCGCCTACAATCAGTCCAACTCTACCGTTATCATTCTGGACAACTCCATTACCGGCATGACCGGACATCAGCAGAATCCGACCACCGGCTACAACATCAAGGGAGATCCTGCCGGCAAAATTGATCTGGAAGCGCTCTGCCGCTCCATGGGGTTTGATCATGTGCGCGTCGTGGATCCCTACCGCCTGGACCAGTGTGACGAGGTGCTGAAGGAAGAGCTTGCATATCACGGACCTTCTGTGATTATTTCCCGCAGGCCGTGTGCCCTGCTGAAATATGTGAAGCATAAAGCCCCGCTTCATGTCGATACAGACAAATGCGTCGGATGCAAATCCTGCATGCGGATCGGATGTCCTGCCATCAGCATTAAGAACGGCAAGGCTGCCATTGATACAACGCTTTGTGTCGGATGTGAAGTCTGCAGCCAGCTGTGCAAATTCGGCGCGCTGCAGCCGGCAAAGGAGGACTGATTATGGAAACAAAGAATATTATGATCGTCGGTGTCGGCGGCCAGGGTTCTCTGCTGGCCAGCAAGCTGCTCGGCCACCTGCTGCTCTCCCAGGGCTATGACGTCAAAGTTTCTGAAGTGCACGGCATGTCCCAGCGCGGCGGCAGCGTCGTGACCTATGTCCGCTACGGCGATTCGGTCGCCTCCCCGATTATTGATCAGGGCGAAGCCGATTATATCGTATCTTTCGAACTGCTGGAGGCAGCCCGGCATCTTCCCTGGCTGCGCAAAGACGGCGTGATCGTCACCAACACCCAGCAGATTGATCCCATGCCGGTGATCACCGGCGCGGCGGTCTACCCGGATCATCTGGTTGACAAGATGAAGGCCAGCGGAGCCCGGGTCGACGCCCTTGACTGTCTGAAGATCGCAAATGAGGCAGGTTCCGCCAAGGCAGTGAATATTGTCCTGCTCGGCCGGCTTTCCCATTATTTTGAGCTTCCCAGGGAAGCATGGATGCGTTCCCTTGAGGCCAACGTGCCTCCCAAATTCCTTGAAATGAACCGGAAAGCATTTGTTCTGGGCTGTGAGCAGTGATACAGCCGGATGTGATCCTGAGATCCATTGAGATCCGCGATTACAGGCTTAAGTACAGTACAGATTCAAAAACCGGCTCTCCGGTCTCATCGTCACCAGAGAAGTAAGTTTTAAAAAGAGGTGATTGCATTATGGAAAGGTATTACCAGAAGGAAATCGAATGCGCTTCAAGAGAAGAAATCAAGGCGATTCAGGACGAACGTCTTGTAAAGCAGGTGAAGCATGTATGGGACAATGTTCCGTATTACCGAAAGAAGATGGAGGAAAAAGGCGTGACGCCGGACGACATCCGCTCTTCCGATGATCTCTACAAACTCCCCTTCCTGTCGAAAGCGGATCTTCGCGAGGCTTATCCTTACGGACTGGTAGGCGTTCCGCTCAAGGACTGCGTACGGATTCATTCGACCTCCGGAACAACCGGAAAGCGCGTTGTTTCCTTCTACACACATCATGATATTGATCTTTGGGAAGACTGCTGTGCCCGGGCGATCATGGCTGCGGGCGGCACCGATGAGGATGTCTGCCAGGTTTCCTACGGATACGGCCTGTTCACCGGCGGCCCGGGACTCAACGGCGGTTCCCACAAGGTCGGCTGCCTGACCGTGCCCACAAGTTCCGGCAACACGGACCGCCAGATCATGTTCATCATGGATCTGCATACGACCATCCTGTGCTGCACCCCCAGCTATGCTGCGTATCTGGGTGAAAGAATGCGTGAAATGGGCTACGGTCCGGATGACATCCCGCTGAAGGCCGGTATCTTCGGCGCCGAGGCATGGAGCGAGGAAATGCGCAGGGATATCGAGAAGACGATGGGCATCAAGGCGTATGACATCTATGGCCTGACCGAACTGTCCGGTCCCGGCGTCGCTTTCGAGTGCTCCGCCCAGCAGGGCATGCATATCAACGAGGATCATTTCATCGCCGAGATCATTGATCCCGATACCGGCGAAGTTCTGCCCGAAGGTCAGGAAGGGGAACTTGTATTTACGTCCATCGACAAGGAAGCCTTCCCGATGATGCGCTACCGGACCCGTGACATCTGCTCGCTGACCAGGGAAAAATGCTCCTGCGGGCGTACCCATGTCCGCATGGCGAAGCCGAAGGGACGTACAGATGATATGCTGATTGTCCGCGGCGTCAATGTCTTCCCGAGCCAGATCGAGACGGTGCTGCTCAACCATGGGTACGCCGCCAACTACCAGATCGTGGTCGACCGCGTCAACAACACAGACACACTGGATGTGCAGGTGGAGATGACGCCTGAAATGTTCACGGATAATGTGGGTGAAGTGTCCGAGCGTCAGAAGCAGCTGGCCGACGGCCTGAAGTCCATGCTGGGCATCAAGGCCAGAGTATCCCTTGTAGCGCCGAAATCGATCGCACGCAGTGAAGGCAAGGCTGTCCGCGTGATCGACAACAGAAAGATCTGAGAGGTGATCGTATGAGTATTAAACAGATTTCCGTTTTTCTTGAAAATAAGCCGGGACGGCTCAAGGAAATGACCGGCATCCTGGCAGCTCACAACGTAGATATGCGCGCTCTCGCGATCGCCGAGACAAAGGATTTCGGCATCGCCCGTCTGATCGTCGATGATGTATTCAACGCCGTCAGCGTACTGAAAGAAGCGGATTTCGTCGCAAGCCTGACCTCCGTTCTGGTCGTGGCTGTTCCGGATGAACCGGGCGGACTTGACAAACTGCTTCAGTACTTTGCCGACACCGATGTCAACATCGAATACATGTATGCTTTCATCGGCGGCAAAGACACCAAACATGCCTACATGATTTTCCGTGTGGCCGACACCGCCTCCGCGGAAACAAAACTGAAATCCGCAGGTCTGAAAATCCTCACGCAGGAAGATGTCGCTATGATCTGAGTTTTTGCAAATACAAAGTGAGTCAGGGGACGTATCTCCTGACTCACTTTTTGTATCCTTTTTCGTTATCGTACGGCTTCCGGCGGACGGATCTTCCGTTTTTTCTGATCCCGTCCGCCTCTCTCGCTTTTCCGGCGGACTGATCTATCCACGCAGCACACAGGCAGCCGGCTGCCGTCCGTCTTTTCGCACTTCTTCGGAATCAGGTTCCGCGCCGACGGACGTCCCCGTCATTTCAGCGAGTCAGCTTCAGCAGCCTTGCCGCGTTCTCCCCTTCGATTGCCTGCAGTTCCGGCTCGGTCAGATGCATGTTCCGCAGCGTCTCCAGGCTTTCTTTCTGCGAGGACCAGGGGCTGTCCGATCCGAACAGAATATGGTCGGCTCCGAAGCCCCTGACCATTTTCAAGAACATTTCCTCATCCAGCATCGGCGGCGGAATGCTTCCTTCGGTGGGGATGGCTCTTCCGATCGAAAATGCCGTATCCAGATAAACGCCTCTTCCCGCAAGCTCCTCCAGTGCATCCTCCCATTCATTCCATCCGCCCATATGGGCTACAATAAAAGTAAAACTTCCGATCTCCTCCGTGACATGCCGGCACATCGCCGGGGAGCAGTGCACCACTCCGGGAAATCCAATGTCGAGTCCCCCGTGGGTAATCACCGCAAGATCCAGAGAAGCCGCCTCATACAGGATCCGGAGAAATTTCACATCGTCAATATCTGTCTCCTGGTAGACCGGATGAATCTTGATGCCCCGGAACCCATGCTCCTTCAGCCGCCGCAGTTCTGCGGCATAATCCTCAAATTCCGGATGGATGCATCCGAAGGAGAGGATATCGCTCTCCTCTTCATTGGTTCGCAGGGCTTTATCATTGACCTTGACGACCTGTCCCGGAGAAGTCGCAACCGGCAGGACAATGCTCAGGTCCAGCCCTGCCTCCTTCATCGAGCTGCGCAGTCCCTCGGCGGTTCCGTCCGTAAACGGCAGAATATGTCCGTCTCCGCTCAGCTTTTTCAAGGTCGAAGAGACAATTCTTTCCGGGAAAGCATGTGTATGAATATCAATAACCAATTTTACTCGTCCCCCAGTGCTTCTCTCTGTGCAACCAGAACTTTCTCTTCGTAGCATGCAAAGGCATCATCGACCAGCTTTCTGTCCGGCTTCGGCGTAATCAGAGAAACCACCGGCACAATGATCAGCCCGGCAATCATGCAGAAAGCGCCGGCATTGATGGGCGACTGCAGCAGCGTCGGAAAGCTGGAACGGACAAACATATTTGCCAGCATGACGACCGTTGAAAACAGAAAGCTGCACCAGCAGGCAATTCTGGTCGTTCCTTTCCAGTACAGCCCGTACAGGAACGGCGCAAGGAATGCTCCGGCCAGGGCGCCCCAGGACACACCCATCAGCTGCGCGATAAAGGTCACGTTCGAGCGGTACTGTACGATCGCGATGACGACAGAGATCGCGACAAACACAACGATCAGGCAGCGCATGATAAACACCTGCCGCTTCTCATCCATATCCTTGATAAAATAATCTTTGAGCAGATCCAGCGTCAGTGTGGAACTGGAAGTCAGCACCAGGGACGAAAGGGTCGACATGGAAGCCGACAGGACAAGAATGACAACCACGGCGATCAGGAAATCCGGAAGTCCGGACAGCATGGTCGGAATCACGGAGTCAAAACCGTTGGCCGCGATATCGATCTTATCCGAAAACAGTCTGCCAAATCCGCCGAGGAAGTAGCATCCGCCGGCTACGACAAATGCGAAGAACGTGGAGACAATCGTGCCGGTGGCAATGGATTTCTCGCTGCGGATCGCATAGAATTTCTGTACCATCTGGGGAAGTCCCCAGGTACCAAGGGAAGTCAGGATCACAACCCCGAACAGATTGATCGGGTCCGGTCCGAAGAAGGATCCGAATACTCCGGGCGTTGTCGAAACACTCTCGTCCACAACCCGGCCAAGGCCGTCCAGAGCCGCGAGGAACCCGCCCTGCCCCTTCAGCACAGAGCCAATGACGGCACAGATGCCGATCAGCATGATAATCCCCTGTACAAAGTCGTTGATGGCCGTCGCCATATAGCCTCCGGAAATTACATACACGCCGGTCAACAGGGCCATGACAATCACACAGACCGAATAGTCGATGGAAAACGCCATCCCGAACAGTCTGGACAGACCGTTGTAAAGAGACGCCGTATAGGGAATGAGGAAAATAAACGTAATCAGCGAAGCTGCGATTTTCAGAGAACGGCTTCCGAATCTTGCCTCAAAAAACTGGGGCATTGTCGCAGAATCCAGATGCTGTGTCATGATACGGGTCCGTCTTCCCAGCACAACCCAGGCAGCCAGCGAACCAAGCAGCGCATTTCCGATCCCGGCCCAGGTCGCGGCGATCCCGTATTTCCAGCCAAACTGCCCTGCATACCCGACGAATACAACGGCGGAAAAATAGGATGTTCCGTATGCAAACGCCGTCACCCAGGGCCCTACGGATCTTCCGCCGAGCACAAAGCCGTTGACATCGGTAGAATTCTTTCTGCAGATAAAACCGATGGCCAGCATGACCGCAAAAAACACAACCAGCATCAGAATCTTGATAACCATAGTTCTATTCCTCCAAATTTCAAACCACTTTTGCTATAACGCGTTAAAGCGTAAGTCCAGTAAAGCATACACCATCTCTCAGGAAATTGCAAGGAAAAATGTAAGGAAAAATACAGCCGTAAAATGCAAGGAAAAATACAGCCGACAAAGCCGTACGCTCTCATGTCCCTTATATCTCATAAGCTGACCCGACCCACTCCGCCAGGCTTCGATCCCGTCTTCGTTCCTGCCGGAATGGTCTGCTTATGGGATATTTCCGTAGCAGTTGCTTTTTATGATTTAACGTGTTAAACTGGGGAGGACTATGACAACCATCCCTGTCCCGACAGGCAGATCCGGGACCGGGCAGAAAGGAGACAGCTTTGAAAAAAGATATCCGGGACGGTGCAATCGATCAATTATATGAAGCTATTCTGCAGCTGAATGATTTGGATGAATGCCGCTCTTTCTTTAAGGACATCTGTACTACAGGAGAACTGATGTCTCTGGCGCAGCGTTTTGACGTGGCCATCCATCTGATGGAGAAAAAAACCTACCAGGAAATCGCTTCTGTCACCGGGGCTTCGACCGTCACGATCAGCCGGGTCAACCGCCTGCTGTACGATGACAACCACGGCCTGGAGATGGCTGCGAAGCGCCTGGGCGCTATCTGAGGATCTGCTGCAGAAGCAATCGTTCGATCATCAAGTGTTTTGTGAAAGGAGGACAGAGCGCAGCTGCAATGCCATATCCGGCGCAGTGCGTCGCTCACATGATTCCATGAATCAGTCAATGTATCAACTGGGAACCAACCGCTCCGTAATCCGCGACATCTTTGAATATGGAAACGCCCGGAGAGCGCAGATCGGAGCAGAGAATGTCTTTGACTTCAGTCTCGGCAACCCGAATGTTCCCGCCCCCGCAAAGGTCAATGAAACCATCCGCGAACTGCTCAACACAAAAGACGATACATTTCTTCACGGATATACTTCTGCCCAGGGCGCTCCCGCGACAAGAGAAGCCATTGCAGCGGATCTCAATGCCCGTTTCGGAACCGGTTTTCAAAAGGACAATTTCTATATAACCTGCGGGGCTGCCGCCTCTCTGAAAATCGTGATCACGGCGCTCTTCAACGAGGGGGACGAGTTCATCGCCTTTACCCCGTTCTTCCCGGAATACCGGGTCTTTGTCGAGACAGCCGGGGCAAAGCTGGTTTCGGTTCCATCCCGCAGCGACAACTTCCAGATTGATTTCAGCGCACTGGAACAGGCCGTCACTCCGAAAACAAAAGCAGTCATCGTCAACTCCCCGAACAATCCCTCGGGCGTTGTCTACACAGAACAGACGATCCAGCAGCTGGCGGACCTTCTGGCTGTGAAATCTTCGGAATATGATCATCCGATCTACCTGATTGCCGACGAGCCTTACCGGGAACTGGTTTATGACGGAATCGAGGTTCCGTATCTGACAAAATATTATCTCGATACGATTGTCTGCTATTCCTACAGCAAGTCCCTCTCTCTCCCGGGAGAACGGATCGGCTATATTCTGATCCCGGACGAGACCACCGATGCAAAGGAACTGTACGCCGCTGTATGCGGCGCCGGCCGGGCGCTCGGATATGTATGCGCGCCAAGCATGATGCAGCATGTAGCCGCCGTCTGTACCGGAATGGTATCGGATCTGTCCGTCTATCAGGAAAACCGGGATCTGATTTACAATGCACTGACCCAGTACGGTTTCACCTGCATCCATCCCGACGGCGCATTTTATCTCTTCATGAAAACGCCCACTCCGGATGCCGCCGAATTCTGTGAGCTGGCAAAAGAATTTGAACTGCTCCTTGTCCCTGCGGACAGCTTCGGTACGCCCGGCTTTGTCCGGATCGCCTACTGCGTCTCCACGGACATGATCCGCCGCTCCCTGCCCGCTTTCCAGGCGCTGGCCAAGAGCTGCGGGCTGTGCTGATATCGGCTCCGGGCAGGAAGATTGGAGTAATTGACATTTTTCCATGCCCTGGGCCGCTCTCTGATGCCGGCTCCGGGCAGGAAGATTGGAGTAATTGACATTTTTCCATGCCCTGGGCCGCTCTCTGATGCCGGCACCCTGACTCAGCCAAGGGAAATGACTCTGAAGCAGCGTCCCTTACTCACATTCCCCCTGACATCAAAGAAATCTGCCGGTCAGGCTCTCCGGATTGCCGGCAACCTGTCTCCAGGCTCCGGCCGCGACGATCTCTCCTCCCCTCTCGCCGCCTCCCGGCCCCATGTCAATCACATAGTCCGCATTTTTTATGACATCAAGGTCATGTTCGATCACAATCACCGTTGCGCCGCTGTCGATCAGGCGCTGGAATACATGCAGCAGTGTTTCCACATCCAGCGGATGCAGACCGATCGTCGGTTCATCAAAGACAAAGACCGCATCGGACTGCCCTTTTCCCATCTCGCTTGCCAGTTTCAGCCGCTGGGCCTCGCCGCCCGACAGTCCCGGTGTCTCTTCGCCCAGCGTCAGGTATCCCAGCCCGAGGTCATGCAGTACTTCCAGGCGTCGTTTCACCTGCGGCAGATCCTGGCAGGACCGCAGCGCCTCATCGATGCTCATGTCCATCAGCTCCGGCAGCGTATATCCCTTCTCCGCCTTCTCCGCCTTCTCCATCATCTCAGCCTTCTCTGCCTTCTCCATCTTCTCCGCCTTGTCCACCTTCTCCGCTTTCTTCGGAATTCTGCGGATCAGGCCGGCTTCTCTGGAATAGCGCGATCCCTGGCAGTCAGGGCAGGCGATCTGTACATCCGGAAGGAACTGGACATCCAGCGTAATCGTACCGGTCCCGTCGCAGGTTGGACAGCGCAGCTTTCCGGTATTATAGGAAAAATCCCCTGCCTTGTATCCCTTTTCCCGGGCGTCCGGGGTCCTTGCATAAATCTTTCGCAGCTCATCATGTACATCCGCATAGGTTGCAACCGTAGAACGTACATTGATCCCGATCGGCGTCGCGTCGATGAGCTTCACCTGCCGGATCCCGTCGGCCCGGACCGCTTTCACATGCTCCGGCAGGTTTTTTCCGCGAATCATGCATTCCAGCGCTGGGACCAGACTTTCCAGAATCATTGTTGTCTTTCCGGATCCGGAAACGCCCGTTACAGCCGTCAGACGTCCCTTCGGAAAATCTGCTTCCAATGGTTTTACGGTATGAATCTGCCCGGTTGACAGATGAATCTTCCCGAATTCGAAAATCCGCTCCGGTTCTGCCGGTTCCCGTACCCGGACGTCGCGCGCTCCGGAGAGAAACGGTCCGATCCGGGAGACCGGGTCTTCTTCCACATCCGGAAGCGGTCCCTGGGCGATGATGCTTCCTCCGCCGGCACCCGCATCCGGTCCCAGTTCAATCAGCCAGTCCGCCTCCCGGAGGACATTTGTATCATGATCCACAAGGATCACCGTATTCCCGTCGGCGATCAGGTCCCGCATGACGCCGGTAAGCCCCTGCATATTCGAGGGATGCAGGCCGATCGAAGGCTCATCCAGCACATAGAGGGCACCGGTGGTCCGGTTTCGCACGGCACGGGCGAGCTGCATTCTCTGGCGTTCCCCGGTTGACAGTGTCGAAGATGCGCGGTCCAGCGTCAGATAATCCAGTCCCAGATCCAGGAGCCGTTCCGCCGCGCCCCGGAACGAATCGCAGATGCTCTCCGCCATCGGACGCATTTCCTCCGGCAGAGACGCCGGCACGCCGTCCACCCATCCGATCAGTTCATGCAGCGTCATGGACGATGCCTGCGCCAGGGAAATGCCCCGCAGTCTCGGCGCCCGGGCTTCCCCGCTCAGTCGGGTTCCTCCGCAGTCCGGGCAGACACTCTCGCGCAGGAATTTCGCAACGCGCTTCATGCCCTTCTCATCCTTGACTTTGGCAAGGGCATTCTCCACCGTATACGTCGCATTAAAATAGGTAAAGTCCATATCCCCCGCGGCGCCGCTGGTCTTGTTCTGATAAATAATGTTCTTCTTGACCGCCGGACCGTGGAACACAATTTCCCGTTCTTCGTCTGTCAGCTCTTGGAACGGCACATCCGTGCGGACGCCCATCTCCCGGGCAATATCTTTCATCAGAGACCACATCAGCGTCTGCCAGGGCGCCACGGCACCCTCATCGATCGACAGGGACTCGTCCGGGACGAGCGTTGATTCATCCACGGTCCGGACAATGCCGGTTCCGTCGCAGCGTTTGCATGCCCCCTGACTGTTAAATGCCAGCTCCTCCGCGCCGGGCGCAAAAAAGGAAGCTCCGCACTGGGGACAGACGGTCGGCAGGCCCGCCGCAGTATTCAGCGAAGGCGGTGTATAGTGTCCGTTCGGACAGCGATGGCTGGACAGCCTCGAAAACATCAGCCGCAGGATATTCAGCAGTTCGGTGCCCGTGCCGAATGTGCTGCGGATCCCGGGCACGCCCGGCCTCTGCCGCAGGGCAAGGGCCGCAGGTACATATAATACCTCATCGACCCGGGCTTTTTCCGCCTGCGTCATCCTTCTTCTGGTATAGGAAGACAGTGATTCCAGATATCTCCGGGAGCCCTCCGCGTACAGGATGCCCAGAGCCAGCGAAGACTTCCCAGAGCCGGATACCCCGGCAATCGCTGAAATTTTGTGCAGAGGTATATCCACATCAATGTTCTTCAGATTATGTACCCGTCCGCCCCGGACCTTGATGGCATCCGGCGACAGGTTTTCCGTCGTTCCCTTATGTTTCTGCATGTCTTTATCCATATGTACCTTCATGTTTCATCCCAGATGTACCTGCTGATTCACGTCCCTCCTGCTCTATCCATATGTACCTTCATTTTTCATCCGCAGATATCCCTGCTGACTCACGTCCCTCCTGCTTGATCATATATACCTTCATTTTTTATCCGTGAACCCAACGCGGAAGCTGCCGCCTGTCAGCATCGCGCAGACCGCTTCCGCCGTCCGGATCCCGTCAACCGCCGCGGATGTGATTCCTCCGGCATAGCCGGCGCCTTCACCGCAGGGAAAGAGTCCGGGCAGGCCGTCTGCCTGAAGGGTATCCCCGCGTTCGATCCGGACGGGCGACGAAGTACGGCTTTCCACCGCACAGAGCAGTGCATCCGGCCGGTTGAATCCGGGAATATGTCCGGCAAAGGCCTCAATTCCCTCCTCGATCACCGCGGAGAGTTTTTCCGGCAGGACCCTGCGCACATTTGCCGGCGCATAATCTCCCCGGATCACGGGTACAACGCTTCCCTCCAGCGTCCCGGTCCGGTCTTCACAATAATCCGCATAACGCTGTACCGGAACGTTTCCACCCGCCGCGAGAAATGCTCTGCGCTCCACCATGCGCTGAAAGTACATCCCTGCAAACAGATCCGGCTTCCCGGCTGTCTCTTCTGCCGCCATCTCACGGCAGTCCTCCGGGGAGACGGTCACGACAATCGCGCTGTTTGCATTTTCGGTGCCCCGGTCATGATTGCTCATTCCATTGACTGCCAGTCTCCCCGCCTCCGAGGAAGCATTCACAACATAGCCGCCCGGACACATGCAGAAGGAATACACGCCCCGGCCGTCCTCCGCCCGGTGCGTCAGTTTGTATGGCGCCGGACCGAGATCATACGGACAGTCTTCCCCGTAGAGAGCGTCATTGATCATCTTCTGGGGATGCTGGATCCGCAGTCCAACCGCGAAGGATTTCGGCGTCATCCGGAGTTTCCTGCGATACAGCATTTCGAACGTATCTCTGGCGCTGTGGCCGATCGCCAGCACCACCGCGGACGAACGCACCGTAAAATGTTCTTCCCCGGAAGCGTCGGACGCATTCCGTGTCAGATGCAGCTTCCAGACTGCAGTTTCATCCGTTCGGTCGGTTCTGTCCGTTCCGCCGGTTTCGTCGCTTCTGTCTGCTCTGTCCGTTCTATCCTTTCCGTCTGTTTCGCCGGTTCTGTCCGTTCTATCCTTTCCGTCTGTTTCGCCGGTTCTGTCCGTTCCGTCCGTTCTGTCCCTTCCGGCCTTCTCCCGTTCCAGATCATCCAGCCGGCAGTGAAACAGAAACTTTCCGCCAAGCGCCTCAATTTCCTCCCGCATTCTTCGGACAACGCCGGTCAGGACATCGCTCCCGATGTGCGGTTTATAACTGTACAGGATCTCCGGATCCGCGCCGAAGGCGACAAAGGTTTCCAGCACAAAGCGGATGCGCCCCGCAGGATCCTTGATCGCCGTGTTCAGCTTCCCGTCTGAAAATGTACCGGCACCGCCCTCGCCGAACTGGACATTGGACTCCGGATTGAGGACCCCGTCCTTCCAGAAATGCTCCACATCCTTCATGCGCTCCTCAACCGGAGCGCCCCGTTCGACCACAACCGGGCGTAATCCCGCTCTTGCCAGAAGCAGTGCGGCGAACAGCCCCGCCGGTCCTGCCCCGACAATCACCGGCCGCCGTGTTTCCTCCGAAGGCAGCTTCTCCTCCAGTCGCAGCATCTCCTCCATTGGCAGTCCGTTTTTCTGCGCAAACGGGAAACGATACGGTTTCCTTTCCGATCTGCTGACCTTCGGGTTCTTCCTGCAGCGGCTGAGAATCGTTTTCTCACTCCGCACGGAAACTTCAACTGTATATACCAGGAAAATATCCGGCCTGCGATGGGCATCCACCGACTGCCGGAGGATGGTAACTTCCATCGGAACATCCTTCTCCAGCCGCAGTTCCTTTCGTACCCTGTCGAGCAGATCCGCCTGCGTATGATCCGGCCGCAGCCGCAGCTGCTGTATCTGTATCATTTCCGTTATCTTCCTCCGTAAAAGTCAAATGTTCACCAGTCCCTTTTCCTGCAGCCGCTGCAGCGACATGAGGATGCCGTATTTCGCATGCTGCCAGGTCAGACCTCCCTGAAAATAAACGGCGTAGGGCGGCTTGATCGGTCCGTCCGCACTCAGTTCAATCGATGCGCCGAAGATAAACGCTCCGGCCGCCATGATCACATCGCTGTCGTATCCCGGCATCGCCCAGGGTTCCGGTGTGACATAGCTGTCAATCGGCGCCGCCGCCTGAATTCCTTCGCAGAAGGCAATAACCCCTTCCGGATTCCCGAATTCCACCGCCTGAATGATATCCGTCCGGGGAATCCCGGCGGACGGATGGACCGTGAAGCCGAGTTTCTCATAAAGCGCCGCTGCGAAGATGGCGCCTTTCAATGCCGAAGCCGTTACCGTCGGGGCAAGGAAAAGACCCTGATAAAAGCTTCGAAGTACGCCCAGAGACGCGCCGACCTCCTTGCCCAGGCCTGGCGACGTCAGCCGCACGGCACAGTTCGCGATACATTCCTTTGAACCGGCAATATACCCGCCGATGGGCGCCAGTCCGCCGCCCGGATTTTTGATCAGTGAACCGACCGTCATATCCGCGCCATAGTCGGACGGTTCCGTCAGATTGACAAACTCTCCGTAACAGTTATCCACCATGACAATCACGTCGGGACGGATCCGCTTGATAAACGCAATTGCCTCGCCAATCTGCTCCACCGGCAGGCTCGGCCGGGTCAGATATCCTCTGGAACGCTGAATCGCAGCCAGTCGGATCCGGGGTTCCCCGCGCAGCATCTGCCCGATCGCCGGATAATCGAAGCCTCCCTCCGCCGTCAGCTCAATCTGACGATAGCTGACGCCATATTCCGCCAGACTGCCGCGGGAAGGACGAATCCCAATCACCTCTTCCAAAGTATCATAGGGCTTCCCGCTGACGGAGACCATCACATCTCCCGGACGGAGATTTGCCGACAGCGCCAGCGCGAGCGCATGCGTACCGCAGGTGATCTGCGGCCGTACCAGCGCATCCTCCGTATGGAAAACGTCCGCGTAGACCTTTTCCAGATCGTCCCTTCCCGCATCATTGTATCCATATCCGGTCGACATTCCCAGATGCTCCGCGCTGATCCGGTTGGAGCGCATCGCGCCCAGCACCTTCAGCTGATTGCACTGGGCGGTCTGATCGATCTCCTCAAACCTCTCCTTCAGCTCCTGTTCGGTTTTCTGTCCGTACCGGAAAATTTCTTCTGATATTCCCATCGCAGCATACTGCCGCATCAACATTTCGTCTGTCATCTTCTCTCCAACCTGATCATTGATTGTGATCATCTATTATTTATTGTAATTATCCTTTTTTCAGGAAAGATTCCTATGATTCTGCGAAACTCCATCTCAGGAAAAATTCCATCGGTTCTGAGAAATTCCATCTCAGGAAAAATTCCATCGGTTCCGAGAAACTCCTTCTCAGGAAAGATTCCTATGATTCCGAGAAACTCCTTCTCAGGAAAAATTCCTATGATTCCGAGAAACTCCTTCTCAGGAAATGATTCCCATGGTTTTGAGAACCTCCATCATCTGCACAAGGATCCTTCCGTCAGGATCTTCCAGATCCGGGTCCCGCTCAAGCCAGATCACATTCTTCTCTCTGCGGAACCAGGTGAGCTGCCGTTTTGCGAAATGGCGTGTCTCCTGTTTAATCCGGTCCACGGTCTCTTCCAGCCCGGCTCTGCCCTCCAGATAATCAAAAACCTGGCGGTATCCGATGCCCTGCATCGAAACCATCTCCTGGGTGCAGCCCGCCTCCTTCAGCCGCCGGACCTCGTCGATCAGGCCGTCCTCCATCATGCGGTCTACCCGCCGGTTGATCCGCTCATAGATCCGGTTCCGTTCCTCGGTCAGCACAAAATACGCCGCATGATAGGCGCTGTCTCTCATTCGCTGTTCCCGGTTGTGTTCCGAAATCTTTGTGCCGTTTTTCTCATAATATTCCAGGGCCCGGATCACACGCTTCACATTCCCCGCCGGGATCACTTCCGCGGATTCCGGATCCTTTTCACGCAGCAGGTCGTGCAGCTTTTCCGGACCGATCTCTCCGGCAAGATGTTCCAGCGCCTTTCGAAGTTCCGGGTCTTCCTTCTCCTCCGAAAACGCAATATCATACAGAACACTCTGGATATAAAATCCGGTTCCGCCGGTGAGCAGCGGTATCTTTCCGCGCCGCAAAATATCCAGGATGGCATCGGACGCCATCCGTTTGAAACGTACGACATCGAAGGGATCCGACGGATCCAGAACATCAATCAGATGATGCGGCACCCCCTCCATCTCGTCCGGCATGATTTTAGCGGTTCCGATATCCATCCCCCGATAGACCTGCATCGAATCCGCAGAAACAATTTCCGCGTCAATCATTCTGGCGAGCCGGATGGACAGGCTGGTCTTTCCGACGGCAGTAGGTCCGGTCAGAATCACCAGCGGCGATCTTTTTCGGACTGCCTCCTCCGAAAGATCTTCCTTCCTTAATTTTTGAAGGATCTCCTGATCCGCAGGCAGCCAGCGGACCTGATCCAGTTCACCTGCCGCAAGCCATCTCGCATCCTCATGCTCCAGGAGATGGAGGTGACTGTCTCCGATACTGCACAGAAAGGTATCCATGGACAGGTGGAATCCGGGATAGTCGTACTCTACCGTCATATAATATCGATTGATGGTAATCTGCACGTCCAGTTCTTCCCGGATCTCACGAATCAACGCTTCCCGGGAGGACTCTCCCGGTTCCGTCTTTCCTCCGGGAAATTCCCACCAGTCTTTGTATTCTCCATACCCTCTCTGCGTAGCAAATACTTTTCCGTCCTGAATAATAATGGCCGCCGCCACATGGATCCGTTTCTCGGGCATGTACTCCATATCCTCCGTCTGAATCTGTCTGAACCATCTCAAAGGGCTGCCTGACAATTATACCTATTCTTTCCTCTAAAGACAAGGATACCCGGACGAAACACATGGGGAGACAGGAGACAGCTGCATGCATATCCGTATGTGGATTATTATTATATTCTTCTGTCAATGAAGTTAAATTGCAGGCAGTATGTATTTGTCTTTGATTATTATTTATATTGTCATTTGACAACTATATAAATTTACTTCAGAAAACTAAAAGGACAGACAATCGGGTATTGGTCTAATCAGGCTTCAGAGCGCATGCTTGCCCGGAGAAGCTTTTTTCTGCAGCGTTACTCTATTCAGATGTGCAAGTTATTCCGCTGCAGTTCCTTAGCCTGGCGGAGTGGGTCGGGTCTGCTTATGAGATATAAGGGACGGAAGCTACTACTCCCGCCCTTCCTTCAGGCGAATATTCGTAAATACAGTTTCCAACTCTTCCCGGAGGGATTTTGTCATGGCAAATCGCAATCCCCTATGACACAAGAAAACAGACCAGAATCTCCGCGTTCAGAGAATCTGACCTGTTTTTGATACATCGCTGATTTGCTTTTTCAGATCTATCGCCGGAGCGGCGCGATCATGAACCCACCCCCAGCCGATACGATTATTCTGATGATCCGATTATTCTGCTTTCTGCAGGACAACGCAGATATCGCTGAAGGTGTCATCGGTCTTGTATTCTTCCTGGGTCCCCTCATATCCTTCCGGAGCCTTCAGAATGTGAACCGTGTAGGAACCTGCCTCTGCTTCAAAAACCGCGTATCCGTCCGCATCCGTTTTTGCCATATTGCAGGTTGTGTCCGTGCAGAACTGTGCCATGACGCCTTCGACCGGGTTTCCGTCGACGTCCGTAACATGTACGCGGTAAACTCCTGCATCGTTCGGATGAACGGAAGATCCTTCTTCAACATCCTCTGCCTGCAGTGTTTCACCGGCCAGCAGCTTGTCGATGATCTTCTTATAGCTGTCCATGTTGGAGGGAGCTCCGGCAAACGGCGTCGTGACAATCGTTCCGTTCTTATCCACAAAGTAGGACGTCGGGAAGCCAGAGATCGGGAACATGTCCGATACGCCCTCGAAGGGAAGGAGGTTCACATAGTCCATACCATTCTCTTCGAGAACACGGTGAAAGTCTTCCGTTTTTGTATCTGCATCTATGCAGATACCGACGACTGCGGCACCCTTGTCTGCATATTCGTGATTCAATTCAACCAGTCCCGGCATCTCGCCCACACAGGCGCCGCACGTCGTTTCCCAGATATTGAGCATCGTCAGATCATGTGCAGCAAAAATGTCCTCACTCTTTACGGTATTCCCGTCCGCGTCGGTCGTTTCAAAGCTGACGGTGATCCCTACTTCCTCCATCGGAATCTCCATACCGGCAGTTTCTGTCATTTCTTCCGTAACAGCTTCTTCTGCAAATACAGCGGTGCAGGGTGATGCTGCAAGCACACACGCCATGAATACAGGTACAATTTTTTTCATAATCCTCCTCTGTCAAAATCGGTTTATCCACCGGAGGCGCTAAAGAAACACGGATTCCATCCGTGTTTCCTTAGCCGCATATTATTTTATCATGGGTTTTTCCCTTATTCCAGACAAATGGCAGCGGTTTTCGAAAAGTCCGCCGGTCGTTGATGACCGCCTCTTAACGGATCGTTATCTTCCCGCAGAAAATCTGAAACGCCTCCTTTGAGACTGAAATATATTTACAGGCTCACGTCCTCAAAATGGGTCCGGTACCCCTTCTCCTCCAGCGCCCGCACAATCTCCTTTTTATGTTCCGGTCCGAAGGCTTCCAGCGTAATGGTCAGTTTCACGGCCGCATTCCGGTTGGTGCTTACAAACTGATTGTGTTCCAGCTTGATCACATTGCCCTGTGCCTGCGCGATCACCGATGCAACGCCGACCAACGCTCCGGGCTTGTCCGGCAGAAGAACGGAGATCGTAAAGATCCGGTCTCTCTGGATCAGGCCATGCTGTACGACCGAGGACATGGTAATCACATCCATGTTGCCGCCGCTGAGAATGGAGACAACCTTCTTTCCCTTGAATTGCAGATGCTTCAGCGCCGCAACGGTCAGAAGGCCGGAATTTTCCACAATCATCTTGTGGTTCTCCACCATGTCCAGGAAGGCGACAACCAGTTCGTCGTCTTCGACGGTCATCACATCGTCCAGATTGCTCTGCAGATATGGGAAGATCTTCTCCCCCGGCGTCTTTACCGCTGTGCCGTCCGCAATGGTATTGACATTCTCTACGGTCGTCACCTTGCCCGCCTCCAGCGAAGCCTTCAGGCAGGCTGCTCCCGCCGGTTCCACGCCGATCACGCGGATTTTCGGATTCAGCTGCTTCGCCAGCGTCGAAACACCGGTCGCCAGACCGCCGCCCCCGACCGGCACAAGAATATACTCGACCAGAGGCAGTTCCTTTATGATCTCCATGGCAATCGTTCCCTGTCCGGTAGCGATGGTCTCGTCGTCAAAGGGATGTATGAATGTATATCCCTTCTCTTCCGCGAGTTTCAAGGCATATTCACATGCCTCATCGTATACGTCTCCGTACAGGATCACTTCCGCCCCATAGCTTTTTGTCCGGTTGACCTTGATCAGGGGCGTTGTTGTCGGCATGACGATGACGCTTTTGCAGTTATAGGCTTTTGCGGCTTTCGCAACGCCCTGGGCATGGTTTCCCGCGGAGGCGGTGATCAGGCCCTTTTCCCGTTCTTCTTCTGTCATCCGGCTGATTTTATAGTAGGAGCCGCGGACTTTGTAAGCCCCGGTCACCTGCATGTTCTCCGGCTTCAGATACACCTTGTTCTGGCACTGCTGGCTGAAGTAATCGCTGTAGATCAGCTTGGTTTCCGACGTTACTTTCTTTACGGTTTCCGAGGCCTCTTCAAACGCCTCAAGCGTCAGCATCTCCATCTTCCTCTTTACTCCTTTCAAACAATGCATCCACAAATGCATCCGCGTCAAACTTCTGGAGATCGTCGATCCGTTCTCCGACACCGATGTACTTCACGGGGATCCCCAGCTCCGACTGAATCGCCACGGCGATGCCGCCTTTGGCCGTCCCGTCCATCTTTGTAAGAATAATGCCGGAGACAGGCGTAATTTCTCCGAATTCGCGTGCCTGGGCGAGGGCATTCTGTCCCGTCGTCGCATCCAGCACCACCAGGGTCTCCTGATATGCCTCGGGATACTCTGACTGCAGAATCCGGTTGATTTTGCCCAGCTCGTTCATCAGATTCTTTTTATTATGCAGCCGGCCGGCCGTGTCCACGAGCAGGATATCCGCATGTCTTGCCTTCGCCGCATTCACGGCATCGTAAACCACCGCGCCGGGGTCAGAGCCCTCCTGCCCGCTGATGATATCGACGTTGGCCCGCTCCGCCCACGCTTCCAGCTGTTCGGACGCAGCCGCCCGGAAGGTATCCGCCGCAGCCAGCACAACTTTTTTCCCGTTTTCGTGGAAGGAGGCCGCCAGTTTGCCGATGCTCGTCGTTTTACCCACACCGTTTACGCCGACAATCAGAAGCACCGACGTACGGTTTTCAAATTCAAACGCCGTTTCTTCCGTCTTCATCTGGTCCCGGATGCTTTCAATCAGAACCTTCCGGCATTCCTCCGGCCTGTGTATCCCCTGATACATGACCTTGTCCTTCAGATCTTCGATGATTTTCTCCGTCGTGCGGACGCCGAGGTCGCCCATGATCATCGTCTCCTCGAGTTCCTCATAGAAGTCCTCGTCAATCACATCGTATCCGAAAAAGATCTGATCAAATCCGGATGCGATATTATTTCTGGTTTTGGTCAGGCCTTCGGCCAGTCTCTTAAAAAATCCTTTTTTCTCAGCCATCGGTTCTCCTTTTTTGTTCTTCTCCTTCAACAGAAGCGCAGTTTTCAAAACAGCCTTACATTTGCGCCGTTATATAATCCTCCGGCTGCCGGCTCACGCATCCAGTTCGTCTTCGACCAGGTTGACGGAAACCAGGGCGGACACGCCCTTCTCCTGCATGGTGACGCCGTACAGGCGGTCTGCGGCTCCCATGGTGCCTCTTCTGTGGGTAATGATGATAAACTGTGTATGGCGCGCCAGACGCTGCAGATACCGCGCGTAACGCTCCACATTGTTCTCGTCCAGAGCCGCCTCGATCTCATCCAGAAGGCAGAAGGGAGACGGTTTCAGGTTCTGGATCGCAAACAGCAGGGCAATCGCCGTCAGCGCCTTCTCTCCGCCGGACATCTGCATCATATTGACAAGCTTTTTTCCGGGCGGCTGGGCATTGATCCCGATGCCGCATTCCAGAATATCCTCGTCCTCCAGAAGTTCCAGCGTACCGGTGCCGCCGCCGAACAGCTGACGGAACGTCCGGTCGAATTCCTCCGCGATCCGCGCGAACTGCTCCCGGAACTGTTTTCGCATCCCGTTTTCCAGATCCGTGATGATTTTCTGGAGTGCTTCCTCCGCCTTCAGAATGTCTTCTCTCTGTCCGGACAGGAAGGTGTAGCGTTCCGACACTTCCTTATATTCTTCGATCGCGCCGACATTGACATTTCCAAGGTCGCGGATCTGTTTTCGAAGCTCCGCCATGCGCTTCCGCCACGCCGTTTTGCTGCCCAGATCCTCTCTTTTCAGCGGCAGAGCACTGCTGTAGGTCAGCTCGTACTCGTCCCACATATAGCTGATTCTGGCTTCCCCGTGTTCTTCCAGCTTTTCGATCTGGCTCCCGAGGCGATAGCACTCACGGTCCAGCAGGGACGCCCGTTCCGACAGCTCCTCGCGTTTTTCAAAAAACGCATGCTGTTCTTTTCCGAGCGCTTCCCGTTTCTCTCCCAGCGCGGCAATGGCCGCGGAAAGATCTTCCTCCTCCCGGAGCAGTGCGACGATCTCCTCACGCAGAAGCTGAATCTGGTTTTGTTTCTCTTCGCCTCCGAGCCGGTAGGCCTCCAGCTGTTCGCGGATCTGCTCCTGTTCTTCCTGCAGTTTCTGCATCTGTCCGGTCAGGCGCCGGTTTTCCTCGTCCAGGTATTCCCTCTTCTGTGTTGCCGAGGCCGTCTCCAGCATCACGGACTGAAGTTTTTCATGCAGTGCGCTGTCCTTCTCCCGCAGCTGTTCCAGCCGTTCCTGCGCGGTTTCCAGCTGCTGTGCGGTTTCCTGCTCCCGTTTCTCCGATTCCTCGAGTTTTCCCCGCAGCGTCATACTGTCCCGGGTCAGCTGCATGATCTGCGACCGGATCTCGACGCTCTCATCATTGTAACGGTCTTCGTCCGAGGCTGCGCTCTTTCTTCGCTCCTCGAGTTCTTTTTTCTGCGTTATCAGTGTATTCTGTTTCAGATACTGTTCCTGCAGCCGTTCTGAGATCTCCCGGATCTCATCGCGCAGAGCATTCCGTTCCACGCGGGTCGCGTCGATCTGCTCGCGCAGAGCCGCCAGCTGTCGGTTTTCGTCCGCGGTGACGCCGGTCAGATCCTCAATCTCACGCCTGCGGCTTAAGAGACTGCTGGAATTCTTAAATGCGCCGCCGGTCATGGAACCGCCCGGGCTGAGCAGTTCCCCGTCGAGGGTGACGATCCGCAGTGAATAGCGGAATTCTCTTGCCAGCCGGACGGCATTGTCGATGGTGTCGACCACCAGCGTTCTCCCGAGAAGGTAACGAACCAGATCCTGATACTTCTGGTCTGCCTCCACCAGAGAATCCGCCAGACCGATCACGCCGCTGCGGCCGAGGGCCTCCTGCTGTTTCCAGGCCGGCGCATGCCGCATCGCTGTCAGCGGCAGAAACGTCGCGCGGCCGAACCGGTTGTCCTTCAGGTAGGCGATCATCTGCTTGGCCGTCTCTTCGTCCTCCGTCACAATGTTCTGGATGGTCCCGCCCAACGCCGTTTCAATCGCCGTCTCATATTCTTTTCTGGTGCGGATCAGATCGGCGACAACACCGTGAATTCCCTTCACCCTGCGTTTCTGCTCCATCACGCGGCGAATGCTGTTCCCGTAGCCGTCATAGCGTTCCGCGATATTCCGGAGAGCTTCCAGACGGGAAGCATCCCTGTGATACGCCGTCTTGAGCTCTTCCAGGCGATGACTGTCCGCCACCAGACGTTCCTGGCAGTTTGAAAGGGTCTCATCCTTCCCGGCGCTTTCCGCCGTCAATGCATCGATTTTCTGCTGCAGATTCTCCAGCTGGGTATCGATCGCCTCCAGCTGCCGCTCATGGCCGCTCTGTTCTCCCCGCAGACGCAGGATCTCTCCGCCCAGGCGGGATTTCCGGATCTTGATCTGCTCCGACAAAGTCTCCAGACGCTGTTCCTCCGCCTTCAGCTCCGCTCTCTTTGACAATTCCCCGAGCATCTGCTGTTGGAACTGGTCCACCTGTTTTTCTTCGTTCGCCAGCTCCTCCGCGAGTTCCTCCTGCTGCGTGCGAAGCTTCTGACTGTACACGGAAAGCTCTTCCAGGCGTTCTGCGTGCCCCGCGTCTTCCTGTTCCATTTCCCGGATCCGGTTTTGTGTCTCCTCCAGTTCGGCGGAAACCTTTCCGTTTCGCTCTTCCCTGCGGGTACGATTTTCATCGCCGGAACGGATCTGTTCTTCAAGGATTCCGATCCGGCTGTCCTTCTGCTGTTTATTCCGCTCGGTCTCCGAACGGCGTCCGATCAGCACGTCCTGCTCTGTATTGGCATCGTCCAGCGCACGCTGGGTTTCCTCATACTGTTCCCGGGCCTTTTCATTCTCCTCTTTCACGAACGCCAATTCCCGGTTTGACTGTTCCAGCGTTTCCTTCAAAGCCGCGACATTGTCCCGGTTTTCCTGATACTCGCTCAGAAAGAGATTGACATCGTAGGCTTTCAGGTCTTCCCGGTACTTCAGATACTCCTTTGCCTTCTCCGACTGACGCTTTAACGGACCGACCTGTCGTTCCAGCTCGGAAAGGATATCATTGACCCGGACCAGATGAGCCTGTTCACTGTCCAGCTTTCTCTGGGTTTCGATTTTTCTGCGCTTGAATTTGACAATACCTGCCGCCTCGTCGAACAGTTCCCTTCGTTCTTCCGGCTTTCCGCTCAGAATCCGGTCGATCTGTCCCTGACCGATGATCGAATAGCCTTCTTTTCCGATACCCGTATCATAAAACAGCTCATTGATATCCTTCAGGCGGCATGCAACGCCGTTGATCATATATTCGCTTTCGCCCGACCGATATAGGCGGCGCGTGACCGTCACCTCTTCATAGGAGATCTGCAGCGCATGATCGGAATTGTTCAGCGTAATGGAAACGCTTGCGTAGCTTAAAGGCTTTCTGGTCTGGGTTCCGGAAAAAATGACATCCTGCATGTTGCCGCCGCGCAGCTGCTTCACCCGCTGTTCTCCCAGCACCCATCGCACAGCGTCTGCAATATTGCTCTTCCCGCTGCCGTTGGGCCCGACGATTCCGGTGATGCCGTTGTGAAACTGAAATACGGTTTTATTTGCAAAGGATTTGAAACCCTGAATCTCGATACTTTTTAAATACATAGATACTCTGTCGTCCTGCGGACCCTGATGGTCCGTCCTCAATCGTCTTTGAGCGTGATCGCCAACACCCTATACTTCATGATGTTGACTGTAAATTCAACAGTGCTCGGTAGGCCGCTTCCTGTTCCGCCGCTTTCTTCGTGGAACCGGTCCCGTCCCCGATCGGACGGCCGCCAAGCATGGCGTTTACATGAAACCGCTTGGCATGATCCGGCCCCTGTTCATCGACAAGCACATAGGAGAGTTCTTCCTCCCGGAAATCTTTCTGAACCACTTCCTGAAGGATGGTCTTGCTGTCATGGAAGAGCTTCTTGTGTTCGATATCATTCAAAATAAACCGGCACACAAAGCTTCTGGCATCCTCCATTCCGCCGTCCAGATAAATGGCTCCGATCAAAGCTTCCATCGCATCAGAGACAATGGAGTCTCTGCTCCGGCCTCCGGTCAGCTCCTCCCCTCTGCCCAGCAGCAGATAATCCGGCAGCCGGATCGCTCTGGCGCACATCGCCAGCGTCGGCTCACAGACCAGGCTTGCCCGAAGCTTCGTCAGTTCCCCTTCCGGCATCTTCGGATACATCCCGTACAGGTAGTCGCTGCTGATCAGCTCCAGAACTGCGTCCCCGAGAAATTCCAGCCTTTCATTATTCCCATGCCGGCATCTCTTATGCTCATTGACATAGGAGCTGTGGCTCATCGCCTGGTCCAGAAGCATCGGTTCTTTAAACAGGTATCCGATGGTTTCCTGAAGCTGCTCCCATGACGTTCTGTCATTTTTTACACTCATTTCCATCTGTATCCTTCTTAAGTCTCACCGGAAATCCGTCTAAGAAAACACGGATTAAATCCGTGCTTCCTTAGAGCCTCCGGCGGATCGCAGTGCTGCACAGATGAAGGCTCCCTTCGGAAGCTGCGCAGCACGCGGCTTTGATCGCCCAAGGCGCTCAAAGATTATATCTTTCCCAAAATAGTTACGGACGGCCTTGCAGCCGTCCGCAAATCAGCCGGAAGGGCACAGCCTCGCCGCACTGCCTGTCCGACCCGGAGTCTTCTTCAAATTCTCTTACTCCGGCAGATCATTTCATCATAGAGCGGATCGCTTCCGCAGCATCTCCGACCGTTGTGATCTTTTCCACTTCTTCCTGCGGAATCTCAATGTCAAATTCTTCTTCAATCCCCATAATAATCTGAAATACATCGAGGGAATCTGCGCCTAGATCATCCACGAAAGTAGTAGAGGGAGTAATTTCATCTGCATCTACATTCAATACTTCGACAATAATCTGCTGCAATTTTTCGAATTCCATACGTATGATCTCCTTCATCGGTAAGTGTTATTTGGCGGGTTCAGGTTGACTTTTCCTCCGCATATACTCTAATCTTATCATTTATTTTCAGTCTGGTAAAGTCTGCACATTGAAGAACCGAATATTTCACGTCTTCCGCTTTCGCACTTCCGTGCATCTTGACGACCAGTCCCTTCAGCCCAAGCAGTGGCGCGCCGCCGTATTTCGACGCATTATACGTGCTGAGCGTCTTTTTCAGCGCTCCCTTAATCAGCAGAGCTCCGACCTTCGAAAGCAGGGTCGACATCAGCGATTTCTTTACCTCCGAGAGCAGCATCGCCGCCGTGCCCTCATACATCTTCAGCACCAGATTGCCGGCAAAACCGTCACAGACCAGAACATCGCAGCCTCCGAAGGGAATATCGCGCGCCTCCACGCTCCCGATGAAGTTCAGATTCGGGTCCTCCTTCAAAAGCGGGAAGGTTTCCTTTACCAGCGCATTCCCTTTTTCTTCCTCTGCGCCGATATTGATAATGCCGACCTTCGGGCTGGCAACGCCATAGATATTTTCCATATAAATCGACCCGATCCGGGCAAATTCCAGAAGATGCTCCGGCCGGCAGTCCACATTGGCGCCGCAGTCCAGCATCAGGCACAGGCCTGCCTGTGTCGGCATCAGGGACGCAAAGGGCGGTCTGGAGATGCCCCGCAGCCGTCCCACGATCGCCTGTCCGCTGACAAGCATGGCCCCGGAACTTCCCGCACCGGCAAACGCATCCGCTTCTCCGTCGCGGACCATGCGCATGCCCCTGACAATCGAAGAATCCTTCTTTTTACGAACTGCCGCCACAGGAGCCTCGGCCATCTCAATCACTTCACTGGCATGCACGATCCGGACTCTTTCAGAATCATAGGTCTTCCCGGCGAGCGCTTTTTCAATCTCCGGCTGCCGGCCGACAAAAAGAATCTCAATATCCGGAGCCTGTGCGAGCGCCAGCAGAGCTCCTTCGACAACCGCCTCCGGCGCATTGTCTCCCCCCATGGCATCCAGTGCAATTCTTATCCGTTCGCTCATTTCTCACCTCCGGCACAGACCTGCTCCTGCAGGAATGTGCACAGGAGCAGACAAAGGATCTGCTCCCCGTATGGAAAAGGGGCTGACGCATTAAGTTCTTTTCAGACCTGGTTACCCTGTGTCTGTTATTCACTTAATGCGGCAGCCCCTTTCGATTCTGGTCAGTGCTGATCAGCAGTATACGCCGAATCAGGCTTCATCCATGGCAATGATCTCTTTTTTGTTATAAGATCCGCATGCCTTGCAGACTCTGTGCGGTGCCATCAGAGCTCCGCATTTGCTGCAGCGCACGAGCGCAGGAGCAGTCATTTTCCAATTGGCTCTTCTGCTGTCTCTTCTTGCCTTGGAATGCTTATTTTTCGGGCAGATTGACATGGTTTCACACCTCCTTATACATCGAAAAGATATCACGGATTTTCGCCATTCTTGGATCCAAATCTGT
>CACXHD010000112.1 GCA_902767335.1 uncultured Lachnospiraceae bacterium | reverse complement strand
GATCCCGACGGATAGGGGGCTCATGGACGGTCCCGCATTCGTACGGCCGGCCGGAAACGGTCCGAAAGGAGAAAACGGCACGACGGTCAAAAATCAGAAAACCGGAGGGTTTTTAAGGCCCGAAGGGGCTTTGATACCACCTCCATAGGACGCGGCTCAGCACCGCATGGGGGTGGAGGTTCATAAGCACGCCGGTCCGAAGAACGCCGGATATTATCCGCTGAAAGCGCAGAAGGCGGCAGCCATGAAGATCCTGAAGAAGTACTATTCCGTTAGCAACGGCAAGGTTACGAACTTCCCGGAAATCGATTATATTGTCAATGAGGGGGAAGTTCATATGGCCATAGCCAAATACATGCAGGCCCGGCTGAGCGCTGTGGGGATCAAAATGAATATCAGCAGCTTCAGCTGGGAGGATTTCCAGAAAAAACTCAAGAAGGGGAATTTCACTGTTGCCAGATTCGGATGGGCGGCGGATGTGAATGATGCGAATAATTTCCTGGAACTCTTTACCCCGGGCAATGCGGATAACTGCTGCAGATTCGGGAAAGGCAAACATGCATCCAAATCCGTTTACACAGTGAAACTCAATGGCATCGGAACGTATAAGAATCTGAAAGGGACCTGGAAACAGACCTATCAGAAGCTGATTTCCTTCATCCAAAAAGAGAAAAACGAAAAAATCCGGAATCAGCTTTTGCATAAAGCAGAAGATTTGCTTATGGAAACAGGGTGCATTTGTCCGCTGTATTACTACTCATAACCTCTGTGAGTCATAGGGACGTTGAGTCATAGGGACGTTGTTTCTGACTCAGGCTATATCCTTCTCACTATCGGGTGGATTCGAGACTTTCATCCGTTAGAAATGTGCGCCGCCAGGCGCACAAGCGAAAAAAAGCCCGGAAAGCATCAGGCTCTCCGGGCTTTTTGCGCGGCTCCCGGCCGCGGCAAAGTATGCGCCTTAAAAAAACGCTGCTTATGAGTCGGAAGCAACGTCCCTCTACTCACTCAAAGCTTGAAGAACTTGACGGTGTATTTCAGCGTGCCGCAGACCAGTCCGGTGATGGTCACGTTGAATTTGTCGCCGGCTTTGATCTTTTTCAGATTCTTCGGACGGAAAATAATGCAGTCGGTCTGTCCGAAGGATGCGTTGCTGACAGTGAAGTCTCCGTTGTGCTTCTTGGAGGAGAAGACCCATTTCTTTTTGTCGCGGGTGCGGACCAGCGTCACCTTGACTTTGCTGGCCGTCTCGGTCTTGCCGGTGGTCACGGTCCAGGCATCGGTCACCGGATTGAAGAAGGTGATCGGGGTATTCTGCGCCGGCCAGACAATATTGTAGTTCTTCGGCGGATCGTCAAAACCATAGTTTTCGCTGCCGGCCACATAGATCGCCGTGTACGGCCAGGACGGATCGTCCACGAAGCCAAAGCCGGTCTGTTTGAAATACGGATTCAGGATCCATCTGCGGTGCGCCAGACGGCCGATGTTCGTTTCGTCGGAATCGGACATCCAGTCGTACAGGATCTCCTGGGGCAGGGTGCTGTAATGTCTGCCGAGGTTGGATTTCCCTGCGCCGTTCTTGCCCAGGGTGTACAGGGAGGAACTCATCTTGGAGGGCTTCTCCGGTTCATGCAGCAGGCTTCCGTTCAACCTGCTCACCAGGGCAGCTGCCTGTGCCTGTTTGGCAAAGTTCTTGTTGATCTTTACATTGGCGTCCAGTCCGGCAATATAGCGGATCTGGTTGATCATGTTCAGCGCGTTTTTGTTTGTCGCAGCGGAGAGCTCGCCGGCCTTAAACGGCGCCTTTACCTTCGGCTTCGTCTTGTAGGTGGTCTTCTTATTCATCTTCACCGGATGTTCCTTGATAAACTTCCGGATCTGCGCCTGGGTCCTCTTTGCCACCTTCGGCGAAGCTGCCGATGCGGACATTGCCATGCAAAGGCTCAGCAGTGCCATCAAAATGAACAACAAACTTCTTCTCGTTCCTTTTCTCATTTCTCTTCTCCTTTCCCGGAAAAAATGCTTCAGGATCGCGAGCCCGCCGGGCGGGTTTCGCAGTTTCCCGAAAATTTAATTATGCTCCAGTTTAAGTATACCGTATCAGGAGATTTGTTCCGTAAGATGGAAGTTCCCCGCCAAGTTCCCCGTATCTTGCCCTGAAAGGAAACCGTATCTGTGCCGATCGTTTCATAATCTGCAGCAACCGGCCATGCGTCTCTTCTTTGGCTGTCTGCCGCACCGGGTTTGCGTCAGATGGCAGGAATGCAGGAAATATTCCTGCGTTTTCCTGAGTATTCCTGCGTTTCCTGAGTATTCCTGCACGTTCCCAGACTTGCGTCTTTCACTCCTGCCTCAGGAAATCCCGAAGCTGCGTATAGGTCTTTTTGCTGTCTCCCAGCGCGGCGAGCAGCTCCACCAGGCTCTGCTTTTCCGTCGAAGTCATGCGGTCAATGGCGGTCAGCGGCCGGTTCACCACACAGACATAGAGGACGGCTTTCTTCTTCCCGGCCTTGACGGTGATCGTTGCCGTCCCGGCTTTGCGGGCGGTGATCACGCCTTTTTTGCTGACCGTCACGATCTTTTTGTTCGAGGATTTATAGGTCAGCCTGTCCTGGGCCGTAAAGGGTTTCAGCGAAATCCCGGCCTTCTGCTTATCTCCCTTTGCCAGCGTCAGCGGCCCGTCGTCAACGACGACCTTTGTTGCAGCAACTTTCTTTTTCTGCACCGTCACGGTCACTTTGGCGCTTTTGCCGCTGGCCAGGAGGATCTTCACCGTCGCTTTTCCGATCTTTTTACCTTTCAGACGGACGGCGCCGCCGGCCGCGTCCGCTATGGACGCCTTCACAACCGCCGGCTTGCTGCTGGTCACCTTCCGGATGGAATCCCCATACCCCATGGTCACCAGAAGGCCGGTGGTCGTCTGTCCCTTCTGCAGCTTCACCTTCTTTGCATTCAGTTTCAGAACGGCCTTCTTTTTCGCGATCTTCTTCGTCTCTGTCGCACCGCAGCTGCAGGTTCTCACCTTTGTTCCGGTCTTCAGAACCGTCGCTTCTTTTGACGTTTCCCATGCCCCGAACTGATGCACATGGGCTTCGGTTTCGCTCCCTTTCTTTTTGTCTTCGTTTCCGGACTGGGAGGAGCCGGGAGCGGGGGATGTCGGATCTGGATCCGTTTTCTTTCCGGATGTATTCGTTCCGTCTGCCGGATCTGTTTTATCGTCCTTATTGTCCTTTCCGGCTTCCTCCTCTTTCTTCCCGGCGACCACTTCTTTCTTTCCGTCTCCCCGGTCCAGGGTCATCTGTCCGTCTTCCGACGCGATCTTCACGGTCTTTCCGCTCCCGGTACCGTTGATGATCGTGTTTTCAATCCCGTTCTCCCCGTTCTGCAAAGAGATGCCGATATCATACGCCTCCCCGTCGCCGGCCGGTATTTCAACGGCCCGGATCGCGGCTGCATCGTCCACCTGAATCTGCACATTCCCCGTCGCGGTGTGAATATCCGCACTGTTCCCGGTACTGATGAGCGAAAAATCAAGCGGTCCGTTCTCCGGGTTTTCAATCGTGTACATTTCTCCGGCCGGCAGATAAATGTTGTGTACCTGGCCTTCCGCCTCGTTTCCGGAGATGATGATGCCCTCCTGGATCAGGGACGAGTAGGAGGTGAAAATGCCGCCGGCGATCTCCGCCGCCAGCTGACCGCTGCCGTCAAAGATTTTCAGATTCGCCGCGGTTGTCGAGAGAATGCTCATGCGGTTGTCCAGGCTTCCCATCCGGCCAAGCACCTGGATGATCGTATCCGCCGGCACGCCGGTGATCCAGCAGTTCCCGTTCCCGGATCCCCACGACTCTTCATCGTTGAACATGTATTCCCAGCCATCGTATGCGCCGGACGCCGTCTTCCGGATCCGGAGGTAACGTTTTTCCTTCGGAAAATTCGGATCATAGACAAACAGCCGGCTGTACGTATCGTCCTCATCCGCCATCGCGTAGGCCAGCATCACATGGGCTTTTCTTCCGTCCGGTCCGGAGATCGCGATCGCAAACGGCTTCTCATAAAAACCTTCCGTCAGCGTACTCATGCGGCAGACATTATTCAGTTTCCCCATATTCTGGCGGTAAGCGCTCTGGATTTCGTCGCAGTACTGGCTCACATGCAGCCGTTCGATCAGCGAGGAAAAACGCATCTGCTCGGTCCGGATCCCGCCGCCCGAGACGGCCAGCTGATATTCCGGCTTCAGCGCCGCGATTCCGTCTCCCGGGACGTATCCCGTCCGCTTCAGTTCATAATCCAGACACTTGTTGTCTCCCGTCTGGGACAGGAGCAGCGCGGTCGCCGCCATACCGTAACAGCTGCCCTTCCAGACCGGGTTGATCTGGAACAGCTTCTGCGCCAGTACCGAATCGCCGTACACCGACTGATACACATTCAGCGGTATCGCATAATCGTCCGGATATCCGAAATCATTTCCGCTGTTTTCAAAACCGAAGGAAACATCCTTCAGCTCCTTTTCCGTGGACAGCATGTAGGTCCGGTTCGTCACGGTATACGGGATCTGATTCATTTCGCAGAAAATCTGCGCCTGGGAGAATTCACAAACCTCTGGGATAAAAGGATAGTCCTCCGGACCGGAATTCGTGCGCTCCAGCATGGTATACCGGTCAACAACCAGAACCTCCAGCTTCTTCGCCTTTACAAGAAGGTCCAGATTGACCCGGCTAAGCCCTTCTGTTTTGAATTTCCAGCCGCCCTGGATATCACTTGCAAACAGCAGCATTTCCCCGGTATTTTCATCCTTCAGATATAAGGAACCATTCATCCCGCCGTCATAGGCAAAAAAGATATCCTGCAGCGTCTCTGTCACCGGGAACACATTCCGCAGACGGCTCTGCGGATAGTTTTCCGGCAGAATAATCGTCTTCAGGTTCTGACAGTCAGCGAAGGTTCCCTCCGCGATCGAGGTAATGTTTTTCCCGATCTCGATGGAAGTAACCTTTCCGGCATAATCGCCGAGCCATCCCGCTCCGACGCTGCCTGATCCCTCGATGGTCAGTTCCCCGCCAAGAGAAAGCTTCCATGTGCTCTTCGGACCACAGGCGTTATCCCCGACATTGTAATACCAGCCCAGAACCGATGAGTTTCTGTACAACCAGTCTTCTCTCAGATTCCATTCACTGCGCCAGGAAGGATCGTCCGGCACATAAAGATTTCTGACCACAAAAGGAGTTTCATACATGGTCGGCGCCGGGCCGGAAAAATAGATATCATCAATTCCAATCCCCAGCCCCTCTGTTCCGATTTCCCTGACGGTGGACGGAACATACAGGGAAGAGAGCCGGCTGACTGCTCCCACAAAAGCAGAAGCTCCGATTTTTTCCAGTCCTTCCGGCAGCTCCAGCGAAGTGAATGAAGCGTTGTTAAACGCTTTATCCCCGACGATTTTAACTCCTGCCGGAATGGAGATTCCTCCCAGATGAAGATTCGCAAAAGCGCATTCCCCTATATAGGTAATGCCCTCCTCCAGCACCAGGTTTTGGATGGCGTCTTTGTACTTGTACCAGGGGATGGTCGTGATCGGATATCCTGACGTTTCAACCGCGAAATCGTACATCGGCCCGTCCCCGGACAGGATCAGCGTTCCGTCGTCTTTCAGTGTCCAGTGTACATTTTTCCCGCAAAGTCCCCGGTCCAGGATCCCTTCGCTCTCCACACGGTCCTGGAGAAAATTCCAGTGATCGACTTTGACATCCTGCCAGTAGCCTGTATCTTTCCAGGAAGCCCATTCGTCGTACCATTCCTCCGTGGCCGGTACAAAAAGCTGTGAAATCATCGTCGACTCCGGGAATATACCGGTCTTTTCGGTCAGGACGGACGGGCTGCAGCGGAACGTTCCCTTCTCAAGCCACGTCGTAAAATACCCTTCTCCCATCTCCTGCAGCGAAGCGGGAAGTTCAATGGAATTCCGAAAATAATTGTCGATAAAAACGAAATCCCCGATCCGTGTCAGACTCTCAGGCATGGCAACCGTCGCCGCCATCAGTTCCTGGCAGAACGCATAGTCTCCGATGGATTGGACGCCGTCATGTAAGACAATCTTTGTGATCTTGTCGCTCCAGATATGCCAGGGGGCAGGGTTTTCCGGATCATAGTCATACATCTCGCCTTCCCCGTCGATGATCAGGGTAAAACTGTCATAGGTCCAGGTCAGGTGTTCTCCGCAGACACCCGTCAGATCCATGGCCGCATCCGGATCAGAGGCATCCGGAGCCTCCTCCGTAAGAAGCAGTTCTTCCGTCTCGGCCTCCTCCGGAAGGAGCAGTTCTTCCGTCTCGCTCTCTTCTTTCAGGGACGGATCTTCCGCCTCGTCTCCTTCAGGCAGGGACGAATCTACTGCTGTATCTCCCTCGTTCAGGAGCGATGCCTTTGCCGGGTCTCCTTCGTTCAGGAGCAGATCCTCTGCTGCATCTCCTTCGTTCAGGGACAAATCCTCTGCTGCGTTTCCTTCGTTCAGGGACAAATCCTCTGCTGCGTCTCCTTCGCTCAGGAGCGAATCTTCTGCTTCGCCCCCCTCCGTAAGAGATATCTTATCCTCCTTTTCCTCCGAAAGCAGCCGGCTCCCTTCCTCCGCTGCAAATCCATCAAGGACATCCCCCGGCTGCAGAATGCCCGCTTCATCCTCAATCAGGAGCGCAGGCGCCTCTTCTGTCTCCTCTTCCGTAAACAGGTTCCCGGCCTCTGCCGTGTCTGCTCCGTTATCTGCAAGGAAAGCGGCTGCGTCTTCTTCCTCCAGAAGGTTGTCCGTGCCGCCGGTTTCCTCCACCAGTGTCATCCCATCCTCTTCCGGAGCGTTTACCTCACCGGCCCATCCAGCAGAAGCGGTCATATTCACAATCAGTCCCGCCGTCAAAATGATAGCCGTCAGCCTGTTTTTTCTCATTTTCCCTTTTCCTCTTTACAAGTTATGATTTCAGAAATGTTTCCGGTTCCGCCGGTTCTGGTTTCACCGGGTCCTGTTTCACCGGTTCCTGTTTCGCCGGTTCTGATTTCGTCGGTTCTGGTTTCGCCGGTTCCTGTTTCACCGGCTCCTGGTTCGCAGTTTCCTGTATTTTCACAAATCAAACGGTTACATACACCAATATGGTGATCCCGGCTATGGTTTCCGCGAGCGAAACAACCAGTTTTCCGAACAGACCCGTTTCGGTGGTATCTTCCAAGCCGGCATCTTTCAGGCCGTTTTTTTCTTTTGCGGCTTCTGTGCCGCTTCCGCCCTGATTGACATCTGCTTTCTGAGATCCCCTGGCATCGTTCTCCGCTGCAGGATCCCATGCACCCTCCGAACCGTTTCCGTCCCCGGTACCTGCCGTCCGGCCATTAGGCCATCCGGCTCCGGGCGTTTCGAAATCGTCTCTTCCGGGGATCCTCTGTTCAATCGCAGACACGCCGTCTGTCTCGGATCCGGTTTCCTCCGGATTTGAACCGTTTCCTCCTGCTTCGTCTTTTTCCGGGATGACAGATGTCTTTCCTCCCTCCGGCAAAATTTCGCTCCCGGATGAAGACCCTCCCGATGAAACGGAGGGTTCCGCCGGGGCTGTATCGCCTGCTTCATGGGAGGTTTCCGCCGAGGCTGTATCGCCTGCTGCGTGGGAGATTTCAGCCGAAGCTGTATCGCCTGCTGAACCGGAGGGCCCGGCCAATCCTGCATCACCCGCTGCGGCGGAAGGCGCATTCGATCCTGCGTCACCTGCTGCGGCGGAGGATTCTGCCGGTGCTGCATTTCCTGCTTCGACGGCCGGTCCGGCCGCTCCTGTATTGCCTTCCGCAGCAGGGGCCGTCGGGGCTGCCTCTCCCGTTGAGCCGGAACTTTTCTCACCGGAATCATTTCCCGTTCCCGGGGTTCCCGGGGAATCCGCTGATCCCTGGCTGTCCTGACTGTCTGCGTCCGGCTGTACCATCACCGGCTGGTCATTCGTGATATTTCCGGTGCCGGCACTCTCTCCGACCTGGCTTCCGTTCGCGTCAACCTTCTGCCCGTCTCCTCCGATCAGGCCAAACATCCCGTTGGATCCGGAGTCATCCGGGTTCTCCTGGTTTTCAGAGTCACCGGAAGATCCTGCATTCCAGGAATCCTCGGCTCCTCCCGATATCTCGCCGCTGCCGGAGGAGCCTGTGCTCCCCGGATTGTCGGATCCGCCGGCAGCTTCTCCGCTCTCCTGGCGGTTGGTTCCGCCGGAAATTTCCCCGCCGGCCGGACTGTCGGATCCGCCGGAAGCTTCTCCGCTCCCCTGGCGGTCGGTTCCACCGGAAATTTCTCCGCCCGCCGGACTGCCTGAACCGCCGGATGCTTTCTCACCTCCCGGGGAGTCTGTTCCCCCGGATAAAATCCCTGCCGGGCTGTCCGGGAACGTACCGCCCCCGGGAGGGTCTTCCGCGTGCGCTCCTCCGACCGATGATACGATCAGCATCGCACAGCATAAACTGCTCAGAATTACAGCCCTTCGCCTGTTTTTCATAGTATGCTCCGATCTGCCTTTTTCTTCTTTCTGTATTGATCCTGTTAACTTGACTCCGCTATCTTGACTCCGCTGCCTTGACTCCGCTGCCTTGACTCCGTTATCCTGATTCCGTTATCGTAAACGACAAACATGTTTGACATGTACGATCCTCACGGATGAAATCTGCGTTTCCCGGTATTTTCAGCCAGGTGCCCTCTATGCTATGCATCGATCCCGCTGATGACAACCTCGCACTGTACGGGATGATAGATGATATCTCCCCATGAGAAGGAATTGACTTTCTCCGCGTCGATGCAGAATGTCAGAAGCTCGTTTCTGCCTGCTTCCACCCGGCAGTCCAGCGGCAGTGTCGTCTCTGCGATCACCGCGCCGGCCGGTCTGGACGGATCCGTCAGGGTGACATTCGCTTTCCGGAACGTCACCGGCTTCGTTGTCCCGTTTGTCAGAAACAGCGTCACATACAGATTTTCATCCGCATCCTGCCAGGCAAATTTCACCTGATAGGATGCGCTCCCCTGATACGTGGCGGTCCGGTCAAGATACATATAGTTATAGACATCGGACATGATGTGGTTGGGAAGTCCTGCCGTTTCGGCCTCCGCCATTCCCTCCGGGCAGGTGGAAACGGCAATCTCCCGCCCGATCGCTCCGCATTTTTCCGGGTCCAGGTCAATCTTCCACCGGTTATCCTCGCAGGTCAGGCAGAGCCCCCAGGATCGGCTTTGAATCTCTCCGATGCTTCGATACGGTTTTTCCGTTTCCTCGTCCTCTCCGGTCTCTCCGCCCGTTCCGGTTTCTGTCGTCTGTTCTTTAGGACTGTGGTAACCGGTTACCCCGACATAATACATCCCTTCATATTCCGTGACCGGTATGATATTCCGGCATTCATACTCACAAAAACCGTTGAAATCAACATAGTACGCTTCAATCTGGTCTTCCCTCGCATTCCGGAAGTAAGAAGAAAATGCTTCCATGTCCTCTTCCAGAGAGACCTTTCCAAGGGTATCCGCGATCTGCCCCGCGGCCCATACAGCCTCCCCGAATGTTTTTTCGCGGCCGGCGCTCTCCGAACGCGCTGCGACGCCGCCGGCTTCCGCCGTAATATGTCCGGTCCGTTCCTTTTCCAGAAAGAATATTCCCCCAAGGGTGATCGCTGCAGCTGTCCCTGCAAATATCCATGGGCGAAGCTTTCTGATCCCTTTTCTCCGGGGATTCGCGGCGTCATCGCCGGCCGGTATGCTCCCGATATGCGCGCCGCCGCTGCCGGCCGGTATGCTCCCGTTATACGCACCGCCGCTGCCGGCTGCCGCTTCCGCCGGCAATGGTTCCTGCGGTGCGGCTGCCGCCTCCAGCAGTGCCGCTTTCATCTGCGCGGCATCGCGGTAACGGTCGTCCGGCACATAGGCACAGGCTTTCAGGATGACCCGGGCCAGAGCCGCCGACGCCTGCGCGGGCGGCGGAAGGGGCTCCCCGTCCATCCTTCGTTTCAGCGCCTCCTTCCGGTCCTCATAATAGAGGATTTGCCGGTTCTGGGGCGTGAACGGATCTCTGCCGCCGTTCATCAGTTTGTACAGCACCATTCCCAGCGAATACAGATCCGTGCGCAAGTCAATGCTTTCGCCATGGTATTGTTCCGGCGACATATAAGAGAAGGTTCCTCTCGCATAACAGCGGCGGTCATTCGGATCGTCCCTGTCGGAAGAGGGCTGCTCCGGCTCGCTCTGACCCGCCCCGCCAAAATCGCCCAGTTTGAAGGTTCCGTCTTCCGCAACAAAAAGATTATCGGGCTTAATGTCCCCATGGATCACATGCACTTTCTCACATGCGGAAAGCGCATCGCAGATGCTGATCCCCAGGCGCATTACGTCCGATACTTCCAGTTCATGTTCAATCCGGTAATCCAGAAAGCTCTGAAGATATTCCATCATGATATAAATCTTCCAGCCTTCTTTGTCTTTTTCTTCTTCAATGAAATGGTCCCGAATCGCGACAATGTGCGGTTCCTCCTGCAGCAGTTCCATCGTCCGGGCTTCCGACGCATATTGATCCGCGAGTTTTTTCAGATACGTCCGGTAGGAATCCACCTTGCTCAGTTCATACAGAACCGCTGATTTTTCCGACGAATCCGCAAGAATCGTGACCACCTTGACGGCGCAGATTTCCCCTGTGTCCTGATTCTGCGCTTTGTATACGGTTCCGAACGAACCCGCACCAATCTCTTCTGTCAAAGTCCATCCCTGCCACCGCGCAGGGAGTCTTGTCTCGTCCCTCATGCGTCTTTTCCTCTCAGAACCCCGTCAGGCATTGTCGGATATCATGAATGATTATACTACAATTTCGCTCTCAATATAATGTTTTCTTACTATCTGTCTGATGCTTTACAGCCGATGATGTCAAACGCCCTCACGTTCTTCATGTTTCGTTAGCTGACCCGATCCGTTCCGCCGGGCTAAAGGACACGAAAACTGTGAAACTACTTCTGTACGCTGGAATAGGACAGTTCCCAGATATCCGAATAGGTCTCCAGCGGACTGTCGGAAATCAGGCACATCAGCACGAAAGCCTCATATGCATGAACCGGATATAATTCCATCATGCCGCTTCCGATCAGCATCGGATTGATCTGATTGATAAAGGTCCTGCACCGGACCTCCGGTTCCAGGGCTTCCAGTTCCTGTGAGCAGATAAAAAAGAACAGGGTAATCAGGTCAAACCGGTCCACCTGGCTTTCCCCGGACAGGATGCTGACAATCCTCTGCCGGCTCATGCGCTTCTGCCGGAAATGCTTTGCCAGAACCGAAGAAGAAACCCGCTGCAGATTGCCGCTGCCCGTCATCGGTATGCCGCTGCAGATGATTTTCTCGAGATCCCCCGGCGTAATATCGTCCGGGCTCCAATATCGCCCGGTGTGATTTTCCTCCTCCTGCCTCTGATAGATCCCGGCTGCCGTCTCCCGGGCTCTGTCCAGCAGAATCAAAAATTGGTCAAACGCCCGCTTCTCCTGCTGCTGCAGTTGATCCCCGTTTTTCTTCAGGTATCCCAGTCTCTCCCGCAGTTCCTCCGGAAGCTGTCCGCTTTGAAGCAGTTCCGTCTCCGACGGGGCGGACGCATACGCGGTAAGCCATTCTTTTGCCCGGGCATATCGGAGGGAATGGCGATAACAATAGCGGAAAATGACTTCCCTCGGATCCGTGTTCCGGAAATCTTCCTCCTGAAGTACCTTCGTCAGAAATCCGGAGACGTCCTCCTCCGTCATCCGCAGCCCGAAGCCCAGCAGAAAAATCGTGTTCCGTTTCGCCCCGTCCTGGGTCAGCCAGCGCTTCATAATGGCGCCGGGCTTTTTGGACGTGGCTTCAAACGAATACGGTGCACTGTTTTCCAGAAAAGATTCCCGGAGAATGTCCCGGTAAACCCCATCCGACACAGACCGGAACGGATCCCGGATCCCCGCGCGTTCATAAAGATACCGCTTAAGATAGTCGCTGAAGGAAACGATCTCCATCTCCTGAAACAGATAGCGGAAAATGGTATCCGAGTCCATCTCCTCAAATTCAGGGGAGTACACCACCGAAAGAATCTCTTTCATCGCTCTGCGGGTAAAATCAAATTCCCGGAGCGTTCTGTCAAAAAAATCGACGGAATCCCACAGCCTGCTGTCCATGCGTCCCCCTCCGGCGATATATCGCCAAAAAGGGCTTCCACTGACTGCCCGGAACATTTCCGTCAGACCAGTTGAAAGCCCTTGTTTTCTGTTTATCATGATCATGTGTCATCTGCAATCTGACTGCAGACAGAACACCTGCCGTTCAGCTCACCCGCCAGGCATATTTCTGTGCCTCACGGACACTGTCCACCTGCCGGATCTCCGCTCCGAGCCCGCGAAGCTTCTCATCGAAGCATTCATATCCTCTCTGGATATAGCGGATATCATCTACGATTGTAATACCCTCGGCCGCAAGGCCCGCGATGACCAGTGCTGCCCCCGCTCTCAGGTCCGGCGCCGATACTCTGGCTCCGGTCAGGGTCTCCACACCGGTGATAATGGCCGTATTGCCTTCCACCTTCGCCTGGCCGCCCATTCTCGCCAGCTCGTCGAGATACTTGAAGCGGTTTTCAAAGATGCTCTCCGTAACGATACTGGTCCCTGTTGCAAGGGAAAGCGCCACGCCGATCTGCGGCTGCATATCGGTCGGATAGCCCGGATACGGAAGGGTCTTGACGTTGGTTCCCTGCAGTCTGCGCGTGGAAACCACGCGGACCGAGCTGTCAAACTCTTCGACTTCGCAGCCGATCTCCATCAGCTTTGCACTGGTGGCCTCCAGATGCTTCGGGATGACATTCTTCACCATCACGTCGCCCTTGGTCGCAGCAGCTGCGAACATAAACGTCCCCGCTTCGATCTGGTCCGGGATAATGGAGTACTCGGTGGAATGCAGATGTTCCACGCCGCGGATACGGATCACGTCCGTACCGGCGCCCTTGATGTTCGCACCCATGCTGTTCAGGAAGTTCGCCACATCCACGACATGGGGCTCACGCGCGCAGTTCTCGATGATTGTACGCCCGTCTGCCATCGCCGCAGCCATCATGATATTGATCGTGGCTCCGACCGAAACCGTATCGAGATAAATATGGCTGCCTCTCAGATGCTGCGCCTCTGCACAGATCGCACCGTTGCGGATCGTCACCGAAGCGCCCAGCGCCTTGAACCCTTTCAGGTGCAGGTCGATGGGACGGCTGCCGATATTACATCCCCCCGGAAGCGGGACCTCCGCTCTCTTATATTTCCCGAGCAGCGCTCCCAGCAGATAGTAGGATGCACGTATTTTCTTAATCGATTCATAACTGACGCTCACGCCGGAGATCGAGGAACTCGTAATCAGCGCCTCATGCCGGGAAATCCGCTCCACTTTCACGCCGATTTCCGACATCGCATCCAGCATGACGTTTATGTCTCTCACATCAGGCAGGTTCGTGATCAGTACCGTGTCGTCTGTCATCACCGCTGCGGCAAGGATACCGAGCGCAGCATTCTTGGCCCCGCTGATCTCGACTTCGCCGACCAGGGGATTCCCGCCTTTTATGATATATTGTTCCATATGTCACCTCTGTACATATCTATACTCCCTCATCCGCAGCCTCCGTCATCGACAGAAGACAGCGAACCCGGCATCCTCCGCAACCCCTCTTTCACAGGTTATACTGCTGAAACTGACGATTCTCCCCTTCGTCAGCCGGAAGGAACCGGTACCGATAGTCGGTTTTTATTATAGCATAGAATCAGAATTTGTAAATATCGGATTCAATCGGCGGCATTTGAGCGGCATTTGAAGGGAGACAGGGGACGGTTCTGCGTCTCCCCCTGCTCCGCTCTGTCTTTACATCGTTTCCCGCATGTCCGGATAAAGAGCCAGCCGGAATTTCTTCTGAAGTTCCACCCGGTTCTTACAGCCTGTCTTCTGCAGTACATTGCGCACATGGTATTTTACAGTGTTTTCAGAGATAAACAATCCTTCTGCGATCTCCGCATTCGTGCAGTTGTTCAGGATCATGCGCAGAATATCCCGCTCCCGGATCGAAAGATCATGACGCAGGCAAAAGGTTTCAAATACCTCCTGCTCACTCTTTCTTTCTGCAGCCTGCGGCTCATACAGTGTCTGGCATACGTACAGCAGAAGCGCAACGGCAGCGGAGAAACACAGGAAGGTTACTGTGATCAGCGGAAGACTTCGGCTGCCGAGCAGCAGACTGACAGCGGTCCCTGCGGCATCCCCCAGACGCCCCATGAGCAGCCCCACAGGAACCAGTTCCCATCGATGCGTCCTGTGGGCAATGTCAATAAACAACACGACGCGCATTACCGTAAAGAAACTGAAAAACAGATATTCCAGGCCCCAAAGGACCACCTCCGGAATCGGATCGTTCCGGACGCTCAGCATGATAAACGGAATGGCCAGACCTACGATCGCACATATAATTCCGTTTTTCCGGCTTCGGTTGTTGATCCATCCGGCAGCAAGCAGTCCGATTCCATAGGGCAGTCTGGACAGCTCCGGCCGCAGCCCGGCCGCAATATCTGACGAAGGAAAGGTAAAACCCAGATTTTTGACCATGCTGGAAACCAGAATCGCGGCACAGGCCAGAAGAAATGTCTTTCCCGGCAGCTCCGCCGGCGTTGACGCCGCTGTGTTTTCTTCCGTCTGCCCGTCAAAGAAGCCGGACCTGCGGGCGGCGAGGGCAAGACACAGGCTGGATACAAGGCAGATCAGAAGCATGCCGGAGCCGCGGAGCAGGATTCCGTTTCCCGGGACTGCCAGCGCTCCTGTGGCAAACGTTCCCGCCGCATAGCCGGCTCCAAATACCAGACTGGCATGTTCGCTGCTGTCCATGTCCGCAAGCCCTTCCAGATAGAGCCCGGTAATGACACCGCAGGCAATGTTCATCAACAGGCCGAAACCGGCTGCTCCGATGAGACTGCTCCCCAGAATTGTTGGCGCGGACAGGGCAGCAAACAGCAACAGTGTAATGACAAACCACTGACGCCGGCTGTTGCCATGTCCGGCCCGCCATGCATGGCATACCAGGGCAAGGCCTGCCGCCTGACAGATATAGCCCAGAACGAGTGTCAGCCAGTCTGCGGCAGGTCCGGCATTTAATTCCACCAGATGATAAACCCATGACAGATATACCGCAGAAATCAGTGAAAAACACGCGGCTATCCAAAGCGCGCACCGTGCCTCTGATCTGCATATTTTTGTTCTCCGGATACTGACCATGGCAAAACCTCTTCCCATATAGTCAATCGATCTTTCGCTCCTTTATCCATTGATTATAGCAGAATATCATCCGTCTTACGATGAAATATGCGCTCATAAAGCTCTCCTACCCCAAAACCATCCCCCCTTTTACGGGTGTTTTCCGATGATCTGTCTTGTAGCGGCTGCCAAAGACAAACTATAATAGAAAAGACAGGAAGGCAGGAAAAACACCCACGATTGACGGAGGAGGAAGGAGGAACAATATGAAGCGTATGATTGCCCTGGTTTTCACCATACTTTTGCTCGGACTGACTGCTTTTGCGGAGCCGATGTCCTATCTGGATTATACCGATGGTCAGCTGGAGGACGGCAGCCCGGTCTACTATTTCACGGAGCTGTCTCTGACACTGCCATCCGAATGGCAGGGAAAGGTGTTCGCGATCCCCGAGGATGGCCGCACCGCATTTTATCATAAGGCCAGCTATGACAAATATCAGGCGGAAGGCCTCGACGGCGGCGGCTTCCTCTTTGCCCTTGGCACGAGTGTGAACGGCAGCTTCAGTCAGCTGCCCGCCTTCGAATATCTGGGGTTCAGCGAGGAATCCATGCTCAACTACTATCTGGAGCTGCCCAGCGACTATCCGGCTTACATGGGTGACGAAACCATCCGCGCCGAATACGATGCAATGTACGCGCAGATGGACGAAGTGACTGCGGGCGTCACATTTTACGCCGATGGTACAGGTCATCCGGAGGCGGGCGGCACCGGCCCGAACGATGCGGCTGAGATGAACGGAAGCAGCGGCACTGGCCCTAACGATACGGCTGAGATGAGCGGAAGCAGCGGCACCGGCAATGTCGTTGTATCGCTGGAGCGAATGCGCTATCATTTTGAGCACAGTGCGCTGCCCAGGTATTTCTATGAGGATCCTGCCAACATGCTGGACGTGCTGAAAGACAGCAGTGTCTACAAAGTATGGACGCTGCTGGCCGATGAGAACGGTGTGGCGTACCCCTGGCAGGAGAGCGATTTTTGTGAGAGATGGTATGACGCGGATGACGGTACAAGGATCCTGCAGATCGAAATGCCTGCACCCGAGGTGACGCCCCAGTGCTACCGCATCTATATGGTATATAATGATGCCCGCGGATCTGCCGGATACTATACGATTGAATATGAGAATCTGCTGGGAGAAACGGCCTTCACCTGCGGCTGGACAGCGGACCTGGCGCATGTGAACTACGGCGGTGCAGCTGTACTGGATCCGGATGCAGACGATTATGAAGCGGCGCTGCAGAATGAAGCGCAGCAGATCGCACAACTGGCAGACGTTTCGGGGTCGGTCCGCCCTGCCGGCCAGACCGGAGCCAGCGACACAGGCAGCCCAGAAAACAGCAGCACGGAGCGCCAGACCGGAAGCGGCGGCACCGGGACCCAGAACGGAGGCGGCGGCACCGGGAGCCAGAACGGAGGCGGCAGTACGGACGGACTGGCCCTGATCGAATGCCCCCAGCTGGGCTTTACCACAATGGCGGATCCGTCTTACGCCTGGGATTATCAGGAAGGAACCGGCATCTCCATCTATACAGAACACGCAGGCAACATCCCATATGTCATCGTTTGGCGCAGTGAGGATCTGATTGCCGAACCCCTGGACTACATCAAGGAACAGTTTACGCCGCATATGCAGTCACAGTACGGCGACGATCTTGTCTCATATGTGGAATATGAGTTCTATGACATCGGCGGAAAACAGCTCCCCGCAGGCCTGTATACCTATCGGCTGCAGGGATACCTGATTGACATGATCCGCATCTACGATTCCACCGGCAGCCAAACCGCAGCCTACACAGCCAAGTATATTCAGGGTCAGGGCGATGCCACGCTGGCTGCATTGGATACCGCAATCCGCAATTTCCGGGCGGAATGAATCAGTAACCTTCTTCCCGCCGTGAATCCCAGGGACGCTGCTTCCGACTCATTACAAAAAGGGGCATGAACAACCGCATGCCCCTTCTTTTCTCTTTTATTGTGTCCCCCCGCTGTCTCATCTGCGCCGCTCTGCGGTCCGCCGGAGGCTCCTGGAGAGGCCGGACGAGACAGGGGACGGTTCTGTGTCTCCTTTTCAAATCACGCGAAGGTCTCCGCCCACTTCTTTAATTCAGCGGCAGCCACGTCCGCCGGGAAGCGTTTTCCGTCTTCCACCTGCGCTCCGGTGATCTCTTTCATTCTTTCAGGCGCTTCCGCACCGATCCCGCTGCTTCCGGAGGTGGCAAAGGGCACGATCTTTTTCCCGGAAAAGTCGTAAGCCGCCAGGAAGCTGTCGATGATCGAAGGCTCGCGGTACCACCAGACCGGATAGCCGACGAAAATGACATCCGCGTCGGCAACCGGCGCGTCTTTATCCGCCAGTGCGGGACGGCAGTTCTTATCGCTCATCTCAATCGTAGAACGGGATTTTTTATCCATCCAGTCCAGATCGGCCGCCGTATACGCCGTTTCCGGCCGAATTTCATAGAGCGGTGCGCCGACTGCATCAGCCAGACGCTGTGCGACTTTAGCGGTTACGCCGCTGGCGGAAAAAAAAGTTACAAGTGCTTTCATGACAGATTCTCCTTTCCATTTTGGGTAAACCCCTGCGGCTCACCAGTACTCATGTGTTCGCCGGAGAACATCCCCAGGATCCGTTCCTCACGTCGCAGGGACATTGCTTCTGCCTCACCCCAGTGCGACATCCAGCGCCATCATCAGTGTAAATCCAAGGGCGAACATCACTACGCCCGTGTTGGTATGTTCTCCGGAAGACATCTCCGGGATCAGTTCCTCAACGACGACGTACATCATGGCGCCGGCGGCGAAGCTGAGCAGATAGGGCATGGCCGGGACGATCAGGCCCGCGGCCAGGATCGTCAGGACCGCGCCGACCGGTTCAACTGCTCCGGAAAGCACGCCGTCCAGGAAAGCGCCCATCCGGCTCTTGCCCTCGGCGTACAGCGGCATGGAGATGATCGCTCCTTCCGGAAAGTTCTGGATCGCGATACCCAGAGCCAGCGCCAGCGCTGCTCCGGCTGTAATCCGGACATTTCCGGAAAGCATGCCCGCATACACAACGCCGACCGCCATCCCCTCCGGGATGTTATGGATCGTCACCGCCAGCAGCATCATGGTTGTCTTCGACAGATGCCGCTCCGGGCCTTCCGCCTTCTCCGCGAACATATGCAGATGCGGGGTAAAATGGTCTATCGCCAGCAGGAACAATATGCCGAGCCAGAACCCGACCGCCGCCGGTGCGAAGGAGAGCTTTCCCATATTCTCCGCCGACTGCTCCATCGCGGGGATCAGCAGACTCCAGATCGAAGCCGCAACCATCACGCCGCTTGCAAAGCCGGTGAGCGCGCGCTGTACACCCGCTCCCAGTTCCCGCTTCATAAAAAAGACACAGGCCGCGCCAAGACTCGTTCCGATAAACGGGATCAGCACGCCCCAGACAACTCTCATATCTATAATTTCAATCACCTGCTTTCTTTTTCCTGCCCCATTCTGAAATTGCCTTCACTATACCACTCCTGCGAAAACCTTTCCATCCCAAAATGAGTCAGGGAATGAGTCAGGGGACGTATCTTCTGACTCGCCGGCTGCCCGGTGCGTCAGAAGATACGTCCCCCGACTCATTCTCCGATTCATTATGATTCATCGGTCAGACGG
>CACXHD010000111.1 GCA_902767335.1 uncultured Lachnospiraceae bacterium | reverse complement strand
GTCAGTTCATTTCTGTAGAAATAGGCCGGATTGATGGTGATATCCTCATCATCCTTCGTTGAGCTGAACTGGAGCAGTCTGCCGCCTTTTCGCAGCAGTTTGAAACAGTCCGGAAGGATGGACGCGCTGCCGGTTGCATCCACGATCGCACTGACGCCATGCGGGAAGAGCCTCATCACTTCATTCATATGTACAGAGGGATCGTTCCGGTCAATCTGTATGGTATCCACGCCATAATCGTTGAGCAGATCCAGCTTGGCCTTCGTCGGTGCAAGGCAGTACACACGATTGGCGCTGGAATGCCGGATCAGCTGCGAGAGAATGATACCATTCGGGCCGGCTCCGAAGATCAGGATGTCTTCCCCGTACCGGATATTCAGCCGGTCCATCGCATGGATCGCGCAGGCTACCGGTTCCGTCAGGCAGGCCTGGTTAAACGGGATCGAATCTGAAATCCTGAAGACATTTTTCTCTTCCACTTTCAGATACTGAGCAAATCCTCCGGGAATGCTGTGACCGATCGAAGAGAAATTCTCGCATTCATTATACATTTCCCTCTGGCAGTAATAGCATTTGCCGCAGGGAACGGCATTGTCAGCCGTCACCCGGTCGCCGACCTGAAAATTCCTGACATTTTTCCCGACTTCATGGACATATCCCGCAAATTCATGTCCGGTGGTAATCGGATATCTGCCCAGGCTGTGTCCGGTTGTGTGATGCCGCCGGTCCGCACCTTTGCAGATGCTCGCAGCCATCACTTTGATCACCACATCGTCATCGCCGCAGACCGGCATGGGGACCATACGGATACTGCCCACTCCTGGCCGGTCATAGACCAATGCTTTCATCTCATTCATACCAATACCCTCCAGGTCTGATGACCTTACTCTCAGATCTCATCCAGTCTTTTGAACATACGGATCTTCGTTTCCGCAAGTGCCGCCGCTTCTATTGCGCCGGCCTGGTACATCGCGTAGATGTCCCGTTTGTGCACGGATTTTTCCAGTCCTTCCATAAATGCATTTCTCAGTTCTGTTGCAACATTGATCTTCCGGATCCCCAGCTCGATGGCTTTTTGGATCATGTCCTTTGGAATACCGGAGCCGCCGTGGAGCACTAAAGGAGGAGGATTTAATGCCTGACACTGGCGCAGTCTGTCAAAGTCGAGATTCGGAGCTGCCTTGTAGAGTCCATGTGCATTTCCAATCCCGATGGCAAGCGCATCCACCTCTACACGGGAAATGAACTCCTTGACTTCTTCAACATCTACAAGGTTCTTTCGGTCGCTCGAAACACCGTCTTCCACTCCGCCGATTGCTCCAAGCTCCGCTTCCACAGATATCCCCCTCGCATGGGCATATTCAACAACCTTCTTTGAAACCGCTATATTTTCTTCAAACGGTCCATGAGAGCCATCATACATGACCGAAGTGAAACCGGCATCCATACATTCCACTGCCTGCTCCAGACTGGCTCCGTGGTCCAGATGCAGTACGATTGGAAGGCTGGTCTGATCCGCTATGCGGTATACGACATCCCTCAGATAATAAAGTTTACCCGCCTTGATCGCCCCCTGCCCGACGCCGAAAATCAGCGGGCAGTCATATTTCTCGGCAACCGGAACCACAGCGTCCGGGATCTCAATATTATCGATATTAAACATTGGAACTGCAGTCAGGGTGGCAGAAGCCATTTCCAATACCTGCTTCAATGTCGCAAGAGCCATCTCTCTTCCTCCTTCCACATGTTCACTTTGATAACGAATAAGCCGTCTGCAGCGATGTCCCTCATAGGACAGGAAGGCCTCAGCAGTATTCCATCCGCAGAGGAGGTCTCGATGCAATAAACTGTTTCACAGTTTCAAGGTCCCGGATTCCGGCAGTCGCTCCTACCTCCTGAATCACAAATGCAGAGCAGGCTGTCCCCAGCGTCATACAGCCCTCCGGATCCATACCCTCTCCGACGCCGGTCAGAAAACCGGCGCAGAAGGCATCTCCCGCCCCGGTCGTCTCCGCAACCTTCAGATTGTCATAGCAGCCGGCAAAGAAGGCGGTTTCATGATTTCGGAAATAGGATCCGTCTTTACCGAGCTTGACCGCGACATTCTTTACTCCTCTGTCCAGAAAATATGCCGCAATTTCCTCCGGCCGTTCTTTTCCGCTGACTTTTGAAGCCTGTTCGATGCTCGGCAGAAAATAATCCAGATACGGATAGCAGGGATCGAGAATTCCCTTCCAACGGCCGGACCGGTCCGTCGTAATATCCATGGAGGTCAGAATTCCCCGCTCCTTTGCCATACAAAGAAGCTTTGCCGCTCCGTCTCCGTCAAATGACGGCAGGTGGAAGGCACCGCCGATCTGAAGAATATCCTGGCCTTCCAGGGCTTCCGCCCGGCAGTCCTCCAGACAGAACTCGGCACTGGTCCCCGGTGTCTGTAAAAATGTCCGGTCTCCCTTCGCGTTGATCAGAATCAGAGACTTTGTCTGCGTCGTATCCGACCGGGCGATGAACCGCATGTCAATGCCATAGCGCTCGGCGTTGCTGACCAGATAATCTCCCAGCGGATCCGTAGAGATCCGTCCAAGATAGGTCACATCATTTCCGAGCACAGCCAGATCGATCGCATTATTGTTGGCGTCACCGCCGCTGCGGACCTCGATCTCCTCGACCTGCTTCGTATCATTCAAAAAATCAACCGAGTCGACCGTCCTGACAATGATATCCGTCAGCATCTCACCAACGCACAGAACTCTCATGTCCGACTTCCTCCCAAAAGCATTTTTATCACGGAAGCACCGCATATCCGCACTTCTGTAATCTCATAGCAACCTGTCCGGGACTTCTGTAATCTCATCGCAGCCTGTAACGGTTCAGGCTGCGGTTCAGAATGCGTGCAGCGCCTGCAGGCATGCTTCTTCCGTTGTTGCCGGGCTTAATTCAAAAGCCCAGATCCCGTCAAACTGCAGCTCATCAATGATCAGATGTTTCAGATAGTCCCAGTTGACTTCCCCGGTCCCCGGTTCATGCCGGTCCGGAACATCCCCGACATGGACATATCCGAGAATGTCTGCATGTTTCCTGAGGGTGTGCGTCAGATCTCCTTCCATCTGCTGCATGTGGAATACATCATACAGCAGGCGGATGCGTTTTGAACCGACCGCGCGGATCAGATCCGCCGCAAGGCTGGTTGTGTTCATCCAGTACCCGGGTTTTGCGTACGGGCTGACCGGTTCCATCTGAATGTAAAGATCGTACTCTTCACAGATTTTGGCGCATTCATGAAGGTTCACTGCCGCCGCAGCGATTTTCACCGAATCACTGTTTTCATTTCCTGCTGTATTGGTTTCTCCGGTCGTTCCAAAAGAGTTGGAGTGAACCACCAGATTTTTGCATCCCAGCCGGACTGCCACTTCCGCAGAGGAACGGAAATACTCCACGTATTCTTTACTGTGCGCCGGGTCGATCAGATTGTAGTCCATATCACCGGAAAAACATCCCAGCTGCAGATTGTTTTCCTTCAGTTTCTTCTGAATAATATCCACATCATGGCAGCCCCAGGATCCGAATTCAATATAATCGAATCCGGCTTTTCTGGTTTTGTCGAAGCGCTCATAAAATGGCAGATCCAGAAACAGCTTTTCGATACAGATTGATTTTTTCATTTGTCGGTTCCTTTCCTTCTGGTGCGATACCGGTTGATAATCGGCCAGAACAGTGAGATAACTGCGATTGCCAGCAGCACCATGGCAATGGGATGATGCAGAAAGATCGCAAAGCTTCCGTCCGAGATGGTCAGTGTCCTGCGAAGATTCTGTTCTACCGTCTTTCCCAGAATCAGTCCCAAGATAATCGGGGGCATGCAGAAATCCAGTTTCACCAGAATATATCCGACAATCCCCGCAATAATCATCATAAATACATCATAGATATTGTTGTTGATGGCAAAGGTCCCAACGGCGCAGAACACGAAGATAATCGGATTCAGCCACTTCATCGGGACGAGGCTGATCTTGGAAAAAATACGAATCCCACCGTATCCCAGGATGCACATGAAAATATTTGCCACAAACAGCGAAATAATAATGGAGTAAACTTTCACCGGCTGTGTTGTCATCAGAAGCGGTCCGGGCGTCACACCCTGCATCATCAGCGCTCCCAGCATGATCGCCGTGCAGGAATCCCCCGGAATGCCAAGGGTCAGCAGCGGAATCAGAGCACCGCCCGATACTGCGTTGTTGGCTGCTTCCGGCGCGGCAATTCCCTCCGGTGCACCGTGTCCGAACTCTTCCGGATGTTTTGACAGGCGTTTTGCCTCGTTGTATCCGATCCAGGAAGCGATATCGCCGCCCGTCCCCGGAATGGCACCGATCAGCGTACCGATCACCGCAGACAGAACAATCGTCGGAGCCGTTCGTTTGATATCACTGCCGGTCGGCAAAACCTGTTTCAGCTTTTCCGCTTTGCCGGCTGCCATTTTACGAATGTCATCCTCCGCTGTCAGCAGGCACTGGGAGAATGCAAAAAGGCCGATCAGAAGCGGTACAAACTGAATTCCGCCGATCAGGTAGGTCGTTCCGAAAGTATACCGGAAAGTAGCCGTTGTCGCATCCATGCCGACCGTTGCAAACAGCAGTCCCAGCACTGCGCCTAACAGGCCTTTGATTATCGATTTGGAGGAAACGGCAGTGACGATGCTCAACCCGAAAACGCCCAGGGCGAACATCTCACAGGTTCCGAATTTCAATGCCACCTTGGAGAGCAGCGGTGCCGTACCCAGCAGTGCGACAGCGGAAAACACTCCGCCAAAGGTTGATGCCATCGTTGAGATACTCAACGCCCTTCCCGGCTGATGCATCTGATGTGCCATGGGATACCCGTCCAGACAGGTTGCTGCGGAATTCGCCGTACCCGGGGTATTGATCAGGATCGCGGTAATGGAACCTCCGTATATGGCACCGCAGAAAATGCCGACCAGCATCATGATGCCTGCGCCTTTGACCGAGAAGGTAAACGGAAGCATCAGCGTCAGTGCCATTACCGCCGACAGTCCGGGCATCGCACCGCAGAGAATGCCGAAAAACACGCCCCAGAGTGTATACAGAAGGCCGGTGACGGAAAAAACTTCCGCCGCAGCAGTCAGAAAATGATTCATAAACGTCCCTCCTTATTGAAACAGCATTCCGGTGGGGAGCGGTACCAGCAGCGCTTTTCCGAATACAAGATAAATAAAGACAATCATGCCGATCGTAATCCCGGCCATCACGGGAATTTTCCGTTCTCCGTGGAGATACATGGTCAGCGGCATCATAGCCAGCATCGCAATATAAATCCCGGCAAAAAAAATCAAAATCCCGAAAAGGACAAGAACCGCGCAGATTTTTACAACCCGTTTGAATCCCTCAGACCGGATATCGATCGGAGACGGCTCATCTGATTTTGAAAGCAGAGATTCCGCAATCAGAAGCACGGACAGGATTATCATCAGGACAGCCAGAATCTTCGGCCAGAACGCCGGTCCCAGTACGTCATTGGCGTTTTTTGCGACCATTCCCAGAGAGGACACAAATGCATATACAGCAATCGCCAGAAAAATCAGGCCGGTAATGAAATTCAATCTCTTCAAAAGTGTACCTCCGAAATCAAAAGATCCCATATGTTGTCACAGGGTATGCGGAGCAGACCGCCTCGCATACCCTGTTCATTCATTGCTCATTTATTGCTTGATTATTGTTCGTTCTTTGCTCGCTTCGTTCCTGTGCTGTTTTTACTCTTCGCTCTGAGAAGCAGCGATCTCCGCATAGAAATCATATGCCTTGTCGCAGTATTCGATCATTCCGTCTACATCCCAAACCTTCGGAGTCATCATCATCGGTTCCGTCAGTTCTTTGTAGGAGTCAGAAGCGCATGCGGCATTCAGGGTCTCAACCAGCCAGTCAACGATCGCGGGATCTGTGTCGGCCAGTGCACCGAGGAAGCATACGGAATGCAGATCCAGATCTGCACACTCGCTGTAGCTCTGTGCGATGGACGGAACATCCGGCAGAGACGCGGATTCTTCTGCTGTCGTCACTGCGATGACCTTCAGAGTGCCAGCTTCGATCTGTCCCGTCACAACGGTAACCGGTGCGAACGTTGCATCCACTTCCCCTGTGACAACCGCAAGGGCAGAAGTTGCAGAATCATCGTAAACGACGGTTTTGACATTGCTGCCGAATGCCTTGGAAAGTGCTACGGACGCCAGTCCTCCCGGAGAGCCCATACCCGTGATGGCAACCGAGACAGCATTGTCTCCGCTTTTCAGTTTCTCTATAAAGCCTTCCAGCGTACTGCAGTCTCCCTCGGCCGGGCCGATCAGGCAATACGGTTCATCCTGCAGACATACGATCGGAATAAAGTCTTCCTGAAGAATAATATCGGTGGCTCCAATGGCACGGTTGATGATCAGATCGCCGTTTACGCCGCAGATTGTATATCCGTCCGCCGGTTTTGTCAGGGCCTGCTCCGTTCCGACCAGTCCGCCGGACCCGGCAACATTCTCAACCACAAAGTTGACGCCTTTCGGCAGTGTCCCCTCGGGAATACTTTCAAACAGAGAACGGGAAAGCATATCCATCGTTCCACCCGCCCCGTAAGGAATGATACAGGTAATATTGCTCTTCGGATAATCCAGCGTGGGAGCTTCATCTGCAAAAGCAGTCATGGAAATACCCAGTGCCATACAAGCTGCAAGCGCAATTGAAAGTGCTTTCTTCATACTTTGCCTCCTTTACTCTTTGTTACTGTGTTCAACTTAAGAAACACGTTCTGTTTCTCTGGTTTCTGAGTTTCCTGGGTTTTCTGGTTTCTATTATTCCTGCGTTTCTATGGTTCCTGAGTTTCTATGGTTCCTGAGTTTTTATGGTTCCTGCGTTTCTATGGTTCCTGCATTTTGTGGATTTTTGTCTCTGCGGTTTTCTACTCCATCTCAATCAGGATCTTAATCACATCTTTCTGATTTTCAATCGAATCGGTGTAGGCCTGCTGTACTTCGGAAAACGGATAAATCCTTGTGACAATCTGCTCGATCGGGATCAGACCGCCTGCAACCGCATCGATCGCCATCCGGAAATTATTCCTGTACCGGTAGATCGGACGGATCTGCGCTTCCTTATACATCAGATCCATGAACCGGTAACGGGTCTCGGTATTGATATTCCCGACCAGAACGATCAGTCCGCCTCTCTTGACAAGATCGGATGTGATCGCAGCTGTCTGGGAGCTTCCGGCTGTCTCGAATACAACATCAGTCCCTTTCCCATCGGTCAGCCGTAGGATTTCCGCGACAGCGTCCTGCTCCGAAGCATTGATAAAGTCCGTTGCACCCAGTTTAAGCGCCATCTCGCCCCGGCTCTGCTGCAGATCCGAAACAATGATCCGGCTCGCTCCCATCGCTTTACACGCCAGCAGTGTTGTCAGGCCGATCGGCCCCGCGCCGAGAAGCGTCACTGTCTTACCCAGCTTCACCTCTCCTTTTTCTGCAGCGGAGAGTCCCACTGCGAGCGGCTCAATCAATGCCCCCTGGATCATGCTCATATTATCCGGAAGTTTATAGGCGTTTGCCGCAGGGATCGTCATATAGTTTCTCAGCGCTCCGTCATAGGGCGGAACCGAGGGGAAGATGACATTCGGACAGATATTGTATCTTCCGGATTTACAGAATTCACACACGCCGCAGGTAATCTGCGGTTCAAAGGTGATCCTGTCCCCCGGGCGGAACTCTTTCACATCCGGACCGGTTTTGACCACTTCCGCGGAAAATTCATGTCCGAGAAGAAACGGCAGGTCAAAGTACTTTCCCTTTCGCATGCCGGAGTCCCAGAAATGTGCATCCGATCCGCAGATTCCGATATATTTGATTTTTACCAGCAGCTCTCCTTTTTCTGGCTCCGGAACCGGAATTTCCTTCATCTCAAAACGGCGGATGGCTGTCATATATGCCGCATTGTTTTTTCCTGTCATTTTGATCTCCTGCGTATGTTTATTGTTCGAATTCTCATCATCCAATCGAAAACAATTGATTATTAAGGACTGCTATAATCAAATAATTGATTGGTGAAATCTAAATTTTGATTATAATCATAATATCCCTTTTTCTTTCCTTCGTCAACAGTCATTTGATTTTCTATATTTTTCCTCAATTTTTCCCTTTGTTTTTTGTGCATTATGCTGAATCAGTTCCTATATCAAATCGTTTTTAATATTCACACTTGCTAAAACAGTTTGAATGATTATAATAGAATTTGAATGATTATTATGCTCACTCGTAATCATTCTCCCTCAGTGCAAAAAGCAACGAAAAGAGAAAAGAACAGGACGACGTAAAGCGTTATCGCAGGCATAACTGTCATCCATCATCACAGGAAGAAAGAGCGGGAGAAAATCGCAAGGAAAAAACCTCAGGAGGAACCCATGAAATACGAACAGCGGAAAAGCTATATACTTGAAAGGCTTGAAGGTCGGGATTTTGTACTGATCAATGATCTGATAGATGAAATGAGCGCTTCTCCTGCAACCATCCGGAGAGATATTGTAAAAATGGAACAGGAAGGCGTGATCCGCCGTTCCCGCGGAAAGCTGTTTCTGCACAGCCAGAAAAAGGTGCCGAAATTCTTTCTTCGCGAATCCATGCAGGATGATGAGAAGATCCGAATTGGCAAAAAAGCTGCAGAGCTTGTGGAAGAAGGAGATACCATTATTATCGATGCCGGCACGACCGCTCTCGCATTTGCCCAGCAGCTGCGCAATTTCCGTATGATTACCGTACTGACCAATTCCATTCCGGTAGCCTATTCCCTGGGTGATACGGACATCGACACCTATGTCTGCGGCGGTTATCAGGAGGATATGGCCCTGGTCGACGAGAGCGCCGTCAGTTATTTTGAAAACCGGAGAGTCAAGAAAGCCTTTCTCTCTGCCAGCGGTGTCAATGGAGAGATCGGACTGTCCGTCACTTCCACCCTGCAGATGTCCGTAAAAAAGAAAATGGCAGAATGCGCCGACAAGGTCTACATTCTGCTTGATTCCAGTAAATTTCATATTACAGGCATCTGCACATTTCTGGATTTCTCTGAGATCGACGGGCTGGTAACCTCCCGCAAAATCACAGACCAAAAGCTGCTCGACCGCCTGCAGAGCCTTGGCGTGGAACTGTACTACTCGGATCTGTGAAGCGTTTCACAGATGTCGAAGCCGTACGCCCTCAAGCCCCTTTTTTCATAAGCTGACCCGGCCCGCTGCGCCAGGCTAAGGGGCCAGAAAGAAACCGGGGGACAATTCTGTGTCTCCCCAGCAGACAAATTGATCGTTCTAAGAGTTTCCGTCCGCCCGGTTCGGTTTCAGACGGACGGATCTTTCGTTTGACTTGCTTTCGTCCGCCCGATCCGATTTTCCCGCCGGACTGATTGGCGGCTCCATCTGCTTTCGTCCGCCCGGTCCGGTTTTCCCAACGGACAGGTTGGCGGCTCCATCTGCTTTTCGTCCGCCCGGTCCGTCTTATAAGCAGACATCGCGGGAAAGAAAAGCTCTGATTCTTTTCTATCTCCTCACCCAAGAAACCCCAGATACTCGTCAAACAGGTTGAACAGCATGTCCCCGGAGCAGACGGGTATCTGCGCGGTCGTGCCGGGGAGTTCCTCCCATGTGTACAGGTCCGAAGCACGGGTCAGTACAAGCGCCGGGATAATTTCGTAATCCTCACCGAAAATCACATCCAGATATTTTGCGTATTTGACCGCCTGCAGTTCTTCTTCCGGATCGATCCGGTCCTTCATTTTGAATTCCAGTGAAAACACCAGATCCGGAGTAATGACCAGCACATCCGCATAGATGCGGATCCATCTTGCCCGGCGGATCCGCAGTTCAAAGCAGATTTCCCAGGAACGGAAATCCAGGCCGTTCAGATCCTGAAACAGCCCCTGCATGACGCTCCGCGCATCCAGGAAGGAGTGGATCAGCCCCCGCGTATCATTCAGATTTCTGCCGATGTTTCTGCAGCCCTCCTTCAGTTCCTCCAGCCATTCCTCCTCCGGCTGCGAAAGAAACCGCTCCACCGATCCATAGTATCCGCAGAAATCCTGCAGGCCGGCATGCGGCTGCATCTGGCGGATCAATCCGTGCCACCTGTACTGATCGTCACGGTAACAGAGTTCATGGATAAAGGGAGCCCCATAAAGCAGCCGGTTGATGTCTTTTGTCTCCACTTGGACCGCTTTTGCGATTTCTCTTGCCTTGATCCCGTCGCTGCGGCAGATCAGGGCATACATTTTTCGTTCTGTCTCGCTGATCTTATCCATATCTTCTGTTTCTCCCATTCAGCCTCAGGGGATTTTTTGTCCAAATCTTTATTTGAACTGCTTCTTTTCCTTCGAAAGCAGAATCCGGTCGTTGTCAAGCTCCTGGCCGGCATTCTGTGCGAAGAGCCGGAGCAGGTCTTCCACGGTCATGCCGTCTCTCTCCCGGCCCTTGACGTCCAGGACGATCTTTCCGGCATCCATCATCAAGGTACGGTTTCCGGCATCCAGCGCCTGGTGCATGTTGTGCGTCACCATCAGGCAGGAGATATGGCGCTCCCGGATGATCGTTTTGGTCAGGTCCATGACCTTGTCGGCGGTCGCGGGGTCGAGGGCGGCTGTATGTTCGTCCAGCATCAGGATCTTCGGGGTCACCACCGTTGCCATCAGAAGGGTCAGGGCCTGCCGCTGCCCTCCGGAGAGCAGCCCCACCGGATTTTCCATGCGGTCTTCCAGCCCCATATTCAGCTGGGAAAGCTGCTCACGGAAAAACTCCTTCTCTTTTTTTCCGACCCTGCTGAAGGCTCCCCGGCTCCGGCTGGAAGCACGCAGATAAGCGACCGAAAGGTTTTCCTCAATGCTCATGTTCGGCGCCGTCCCCATCAGCGGATCCTGAAACAGCCGGCCGATGTCTCTGCTCCGTCTGTGCTCTTTCATAAAGGTGATGTTCTCCCCGTCCAGGAAAACCGACCCGCGGTCCGGAAAAAAGGTGCCGGCAATCGCATTGAACAGCGTTGATTTTCCGGCTCCGTTGGATCCGACAACCGTCGCGAAGTCTCCGTCCTCCAAAGTCAGCGAAACACCGTTCAGCGCACGTTTTTCATTCACCGTCCCCGGATGAAATGTTTTTTCGATCTGATCCAATACCAGCATGGCCGTTCACCTCCTGTCCGTGCCTGTTCGTCCGTCTTCCGCCGGCGTCTCCCGGTTACTTCCATATGCAGCAGCTGTACCCGGCTTCATCTGAGAATGCTTGCGCATCTGCAGAGAAACCAGCTGTTTTGCCTGCGGAGCAATCAGTGCGACTGCAACAATCAGGGCGGAAACCAGCTTAAACGCCTCGGTCGGAACATTGAGCCGCAGGGCAACGGAAATGATAAACCGGTACAAGCAGGATCCAAGCACTACACAAAAGATCCTGCGCAGCATTTTCCCCTTGCCGGAGATGGTCTCGCCAATGACCAGTGACGCAAGCGCGATCGTAACCATGCCGGTTCCCAGGTTGATGTCGCTGGTTTTGTTATACTGCGCGATCAGGCTTCCGGCCAGGCCCGTCAGGGAATTGGAAATGCAAAGGCCCACCGTAATCGTAAACGCCGGATTGATGGAGGACGCCCGGACCATGGCAGGACTGTCACCGGTCGCACGGATCGACAGACCGATCCTTGTCCCCAGAAACCAGTAAATCAGCAGACAGACCATCGCAAGAATCAGAGCCAGCAGGATCAGCCGGGACCAGCTCTGCCAGAATTCATTTTCCGAAAGTCCCTTGAACAGCGAGAAGATTGTGTCCGTACCGAAAATTGACAGATTGGAGGAGAACCCCATCACAGCCAGGTTCACCGTATACAGACCCGTGTTGACAATGATTCCCGCGAGAATGCTCTGTACGCCGAACCGGGTCTGCAGCAGTGCCGTGACAAAACCGGAACACACCCCTGCCGCCATGGAGGCGGGGATCGCCAGAAGCGGATGCCCGGCGATGGTCACCACGGCCCCGACGGCACAGCCGAGCGTATAACAGCCGTCCGTGGACAGATCGCAGATGTTCAGAATACTGAAACTGATGAACAGTGACAATGCAATCAGGGAATAAATCAGCCCCACTTCCAGGGCTGTCTGTATAATCCCGACAGTCAGAAAACCAGACATAACACACCCTCCGGTTAAAACAAGATGGAGCTGCCGCCAAACTGGCTGCAGCTCCGGATTTTTCTGTCTCTGTCAGATCAGTTTTTCACATCCTTGATGGAAAAACTCAGTCTGCCCATCTTATCCTTGCCGAGGCACACAACTCTGACCACGTCGCCAAGAGTCAGCACATCTTCCACATGAGCGATGCGCTCTTTGGCGATCTTGGAGATATGTACCATTCCTTCCTTTCCTGGAGCAAATTCGATGAAGGCGCCAAACTCCTTGATGCTGACCACTTTGCCGGTCAGAACCATCCCTTCCTCGAAATCGGTCGTAATGATCTGGATCATATCAACAGCCTTGTCCATCATAGCCTTATCCGTGCCGCAGACAGAAACCGCTCCGTCATCCGAGATATCAATCTTGACGCCTGTGCGTTCGATGATCGTATTGATCGTCTTGCCGCGCTGTCCGACGACATCCCCGATCTTCTGCGGATCGATCTGGATCTGGATAATCTTCGGCGCATATTCGTTTACGCTCTCACGCGGTGCAGCGATGCAGAGAGTGATCACTTCGTTGAGGATATACTCTCTCGCCTCTTTGGTCTTCGCAATCGCTTCTTCCACGATGGGGCGGGTCAGGCCGTGAATCTTGATATCCATCTGGATGGC
>CACXHD010000110.1 GCA_902767335.1 uncultured Lachnospiraceae bacterium | reverse complement strand
TCGATGCTTTCCGTCAGGCCGGCATGGCACCGGTAAAGATAACTGGTATGCCGTTTCGCGACCGTTTCACAGGCGTCCCGGTCACAGCGCGCGCAGGCTTCCGCGCCGGCAGGGCACCTCCGGATCAGCCGGCAGAGCTTTGCCCGCTCAGGCGGATAGGCGGCCAGTTCGTGGAATTCATCGTCAAAAACTGTGATGCGGATGGATGTGACCTTATAGAAATCAGCAAGTATGCTGTTGAGCTGCTGCATGTCAAAGCTGGCGATCATCGTGCAATTCTCCGAACCTTTCAGACATTATTCATATATAATACCGCAGAACCATGAAAAATGCAAAATATTCATAAAATAATTCAATTTCATTGCATATTTCGTGCCGGAAAACCGAGCGGCAGTTCGGGGAGCAAATAACCATGTACAGAAAAAACAAACCGGTCCCCTTTCGGCTGAAGGAGACCGGCTCGTTCCGGCATATTTGCCGGGAATTCTGTCCGGCTGTTTACTGATCTGCAGAGCTGCACGACGGAACCGCCCGGCAGGACTGCCCGCAGGGGCTCAGGCCCTGATCATGCTGTGCCATTCCTGCAGCGAACGGAGCTCGCTGTCCGAATGATGTTTCATAAAGTAGATGCCTTCCGCGGCGGCTCTGGCCGCAGCGATGGTGGTGATATACGGTACGCGGTTTTTGATCGCGCTCTTGCGGATGTAGCTGTCGTCGATATGGCTGTTTTTGTCAACCGGCGAGTTGATGATCAGCTGGATGTCGCCGTTTGTGATCAGGTCCAGGATATTCGGGCGGCCTTCGTGGATCTTATGCGCGAGCACCGCGGGAATGCCGGCCTGGTTGATCAGTTCGCACGTATGCTCTGTCGCCAGGACGCGGAAGCCCGCCTGATGGAAGAGATGCGCGATCTCCACGACCTCCGGTTTGTCCTTGCGGTTGACGGAGATCAGGACGCTGCCTTCCAGCGGCAGGGAAACGCCCGTGGCTTCCTCAGCCTTGTAATAGGCTTCGCCGGATTTGACCGCCAGGCCGAGCACTTCGCCGGTGGAACGCATTTCCGGTCCGAGCAGCGGGTCGACTTCCTGGAACATATTGAAGGGGAATACCGCTTCCTTGATGCCATAGTACGGAATATGACGCTCCCGGAGATCGCCGACCGGCGACTTTCTGCCGGTAAACTCCTCGGTGATGATTTCCGTTGCCAGAGGCACCATGCGGATGCCGCAGACCTTGGATACCAGCGGAACGGTGCGGGACGCCCTCGGATTGGCCTCCAGCACGTAGACCTGGTCGTTTTCGATCGCGTACTGCATGTTCATCAGACCGACGACATGCATTTCTTCCGCAATTTTCCGGGTATATTCTTTGATGGTCTGCAGTGCGTCCTCCGGAATATGCCGGGACGGGATGATGCAGGCGCTGTCTCCGGAGTGGATGCCGGCAAGCTCGATATGCTCCATAACCGCCGGTACATAGGCGTGGGTGCCGTCACTGATGGCATCCGCCTCGCATTCCAGGGCATGATTGAGGAAACGATCGATCAGGATCGGACGGTCCGGCGTCACACCGACGGCGGCGTTCATATAATCGCTCATGCTCTCGTCGTCATATACCACTTCCATGCCGCGTCCGCCCAGTACATAAGAGGGACGGACCATGACCGGATAACCGATTTCTCCTGCGATGGCAATCGCTTCCTCAACCGTTGTCGCCATTCCGGACTCCGGCATCGGAATGCCGATCCGGTCCATCATAGCGCGGAACTGGTCGCGATCCTCCGCAAGATCGATCACCTCCGGCTGCGTGCCGAGAATGTTGACGCCGTTTGCCTTCAGCTGTGCGGACAGATTCAGAGGCGTCTGGCCTCCGAACTGTGCGATGACGCCGACCGGGTTTTCCTTATAATAGATGCTCAGGACATCCTCAAGGGTCAGAGGCTCAAAATACAGTTTGTCGGAGGTGTCGTAGTCGGTAGAGACAGTTTCCGGATTGCAGTTTACGATGATGGTCTCAAACCCGAGGGCCCGCAGGGACTGTGCAGCATGGACGCAGCAGTAGTCGAACTCGATGCCCTGTCCGATCCGGTTTGGCCCGCCGCCGAGGATCATGATCTTCGGACGGTCTGTGTGAACCGGATTGTGGTCCGGCGCATTGTATGTGGAATAGTAATATGCGCTGTCGGGCGTACCGCTGACATGGACGCCGTCCCAGGACTGCGTCAGGCCGATCTCCATCCTGCGAGCGCGGACCGCATCCTCGGAGATCTCCAGGATCTCGGAGAGATATTTGTCTGAAAAACCGTCTTTTTTGGCCTGGATCAGCATCTCGTCGGAGGGAAGCGTTCCCCGGCAGGAGAGCAGGGCTTCCTCTTCCTCCACCAGTTCTTTCATCTGCTCGACAAAATACCGCTTGACGGCGGTCGCTTCAAAGATTTCTTCGCAGGAAGCACCTTTGCGCAGGGCTTCGTACATAATAAAATGACGTTCGCTGCCGGCGTTCACAAGGGCGCGGAGCAGTTCCTCCTTGTCCATATCATGGAAATGGCCGACAAACCCGAGCCCGTAACGGTCTTTTTCAAGAGAACGGATGGCTTTCTGGAAGGCCTCTTTGTAGGTCTTGCCGATGCTCATGACCTCTCCGACGGCACGCATCTGGGTGCCGAGCCGGTCGTCGACGCCCTTGAATTTTTCAAAGGCCCAGCGGGCAAATTTGACGACGACATAATCTCCGTCCGGCACATATTTGTCCAGCGTACCGTATTTGCCGCAGGGGAGCTCGCTCAGCGTCAGACCCGTTGCCAGTTTCGCGGAGACCAGGGCAATCGGGAAGCCGGTCGCCTTGGAAGCCAGCGCGGAGGAACGGGAGGTGCGGGGATTGATTTCAATGACGACCACACGTCCGGATTTGGGGTCATGCGCAAACTGCACATTGGTTCCACCGATGACACCGATGTGTTCTACGATTTTGTAAGCCTGCTCCTGAAGCTTTTCCTGCAGAGCCGGCTCGATGGTGAGCATGGGTGCGGTACAGAAGGAGTCGCCGGTATGAACGCCGACCGGATCGACGTTTTCGATGAAACATACCGTAATCATGTTATTGTCCTTGTCGCGGACAACCTCAAGTTCCAGCTCTTCCCAGCCAAGGATGGATTCCTCGACCAGAACCTGATGGATCAGGCTGGCCTGAAGTCCTCTGGCGCATACGGTTTTGAGCTCCTCCCGGTTGTAGACGATGCCGCCGCCGGTACCGCCCATCGTGTAAGCGGGACGCAGGACAACGGGATATCCGAGGTTTTCGGCGATGGAAAGGGCTTCTTCAACGCTGTAGGCAACTTCACTGCGGGCCATTTCGATCCCGAGCTGGTTCATGGTTTCCTTGAACTCGATCCGGTCTTCGCCGCGCTCGATCGCGTCGACCTGGACACCAATCACTTTCACTTGATACTTGTCGAGGATACCGGCCTTCCACAGCTCGGAACACAGATTCAGTCCGGACTGTCCTCCGAGATTCGGAAGCAGGGCATCCGGTCTCTCCTTTGCAATGATCTGCTCCATCCGTTCGGCATTCAGCGGCTCGATATAGGTGATGTCAGCCATCTCCGGGTCCGTCATGATGGTAGCCGGATTGGAGTTTACGAGAACAATCTCGTAGCCCAGACTGCGCAGAGCCTTACATGCCTGTGTGCCGGAGTAATCAAATTCGCAGGCCTGGCCGATAATAATCGGACCGGAGCCGATGATCAGGATTTTATGAATGTCCGTTCTTTGTGCCATACACTTCTCCTTACATATATGCGTTTGCCTTACTATCCTTCCTATTGTATTTGAAATCGGGAAAAAGGTAAACCCAAAGATTTTTTGAATTCTATTCGTTTTTTGTGCATATTGTTACGACTGCTCAAATATATCGTTGACAGGGAAAGAAAAGCATGATATCCTGTTAGCACTCGAAGATAACGAGTGCTAACAATGTGTACGTCAATCCGGATCATGCGGGAGGCGTGGTTTCGGATTCTGAAAGGAAGTGAACAGTGATGACGGGAATACCTGTATATAACGCAATTCTGCTGCCGGATATCAATCTTTATTTTAAACCGGAGGTGTTTTCCGCGATGGCCGGAAAAGCGCCCGAAAAAGGGGACAAAATCCTTCTGCTCCCGACCCGGACAGCGCGTACGAAGGAGGAACTTGAGGAAGACGATTTCTATCCGATCGGACTGACCGGGGAGGTCGTCAATACTTCCGCAAACGGATATGTAGCCATTCATACAAAGAGCCGGGCGGATATCCAGGAGATACGGATCCTGGAGGACCACCGTATCTGGACGAGAGTCACGGAGCGCCCCGACATAGGAGATATCTCTTCCGCGGAACAGAAAGAACATCTGGAAAAAATGAAAGAGGCGATCCTCGATTTCCTGTCCGGACAGGAATGGGGGAGCGCCGTCCGGGATTTTATGATGCAGTGGTCCTCCATCAGCGAAATCACAGCCGGACTTTCCTCCAGACTGCGAATCTCCAGCGCGGAGAAATATGATATCCTCGCGGAGGACAGCATCGCGCGCCGGATGGATCTGATGGAGAAGGCCGTTTATGAATTTCTGGAGATGGCAAAGATCAGCACGGAGGCCCAGACGGCGCAGAAAGAAGATCATCAGAAGATCTACCGTGAGTCTGCGATCAAAAAACAGATGGAGTATCTCCAGAAAGAGCTGGACGAAATGCATCCGGAGAATGTGTCGGATGTACGGCGGCTGGAACAGCAGATCGAAGAAAGCGGCATGGAGGGCGAAGCGCTCGCGGAAGCCCGAAAAGTACTCGGGAGGATGAAACAGGAGGGAACCAACAGTCCGGAATACGGAATGCTGTATGATTATCTCGAGTTTCTGACCTCCCTGCCCTGGAAGAAGCCGGTGCGGGATACCATTGATCTGGAAAAGGCTGCTGAGATCCTCGACGAGGACCATTTCGGTCTGAAAAAAGTAAAACATCGGATTCTCCAGCAGATTGCCGTGATGAATCTGAAGAAGAAGCAGAGCGGCTCCATCCTGCTTTTCGTCGGAGCGCCCGGCACCGGGAAAACCAGTATCGGACAGAGCATTGCGAAGGCCCTCGGCAGAGAGTACGTCCGGGTCAGCCTCGGCGGCGTACGGGATGAAGCGGAGATCCGCGGACACCGGCGCACGTATATCGGTGCGATGCCCGGGCGGATCATCGACGGGATCCGCAGATGCGGCTGCGCGGACCCGGTCATGGTTCTGGATGAAGTGGACAAACTCTCGATGTCCTACAATGGGGACCCGGCAAGCGCCCTGCTGGAAGTACTGGATCCGGAACAGAACCATACCTTTACCGACCATTATATGAATGTCCCTTATGATCTGTCCGGAGTCGTATTTCTCTGCACGGCGAATACGGTGGACACAATTCCGGAGCCATTGCTGAACCGGATGGAGGTGATTTCCTTCCCGGGATACACCGCAGCGGATAAATACCATATCGCGGCGGAACACCTTCTGCCGAGATCCATGGAAGCGGCGGGCATTCCGGCGGACCGCCTGGAAGTGACGGAGGACGCGCTGCGCGGCATGATCGACGATTATACGATGGAAGGCGGTGTCCGGGGCCTGAAGAAATGTATGGACGCCCTCTGCCGTGAGGCTGCCGTGCGGCTGCAGAAACAGGACACAGGCCGTCTGCGGATTGACAGAGAGGATCTGCATGACTATCTGGACCGCAGGCCGATCCGGCATGCCAGACTTCCCAAAGAGCAGAAAAACGGGATTGTCACAGGCATGGCCTGGACCAGCGCCGGCGGAGAAATCCTTTTTATCGAAACGCTTTTGACAAAAGGAAGCGGAAAGATTATACTGACCGGAAAGCTCGGTGATGTGATGAAGGAATCCGCACAGATCGCCCTGAGTCTGGTAAAGTCGATGTATCCGCGCAGAGCAAAGGTGTTTGAGGACCATGATCTCCATATTCATGTGCCGGAAGGCGCCGTTCCGAAGGACGGACCGTCTGCGGGCATTACCATGACGACGGCGATTGCGTCTTTGATCACCCGCAAAAGTGTCAGCCCCGAAACGGCCATGACCGGAGAAGTCTCGCTGCGCGGGGACGTGATGCCGATCGGCGGTCTGCCGGAGAAACTGATGGCGGCGGTCCGGGCGGGAGCGGTCCGGGCGGTTATTCCGAAGGACAATGAACAGGATCTGGAGGATGTGCCGGCGCAGGTGCTGGAGAAACTCGAGATCATTCCGGTCCGGACGGTGGAGGAAGTGCTTGTTCTCACCGGTCTGAAGGAACCCGGAACCGTTGCCGGCATCGCCTGATGTGCAGATGAAATACCCCGCGGGGGAGACCAGAGAAGGAGAATTTGACAGATGAAGGAGCAGAGGGGAACGTATACGGACAACAGCGCAAAAGGTGCAGCCTGCCTGCTGATCGGAGCATTGATCTGGGGCGTTGCGTTTGTGGCGCAGCGGGTCGGGATGGACTATGTAGGGCCCTATACGTTCAATGCGGTCCGCTGTCTCCTCGGAAGTCTGGTACTGATCCCTGTGGTATTTGCGCTGAACGGAAGAAAAGAAAAAACAGACCGGTCCGACCGGTCTGTTCTTCTGCAGGGCGGGATTGCCTGCGGCGTTTTTCTGTGTATTGCCAGCAACTTCCAGCAGGTGGGCCTGAAGTATACCAGCGTCGGAAAAGCGGGATTTATTACAGCGCTCTATATCGTCATCGTCCCGCTGTTCGGGATTATTCTCGGCAAAGCGGCCGGCGTGCGCATCTGGATCAGTGTCGTCCTTGCCGTAGCCGGAATGTATCTTCTGTGCATGACAGATGCGCTGACCCTTGGAAAAGGGGATCTGCTGGAACTGATCTGCGCATTTGCCTTCGCGTTCCAGATCCTGGCGGTGGATCATTACAGCCGGCTCACCGGCGGCCCCGCGCTTGCGTGTCTGGAATTTCTGGTATGCGGCCTGCTGACCCTGATCCCGATGTTTCTGTTTGAGCGCCCCAGTCTGCAGGGGATTTACGCCGCAAGGGTTCCGATCCTCTATGCGGGGGTGCTGTCCTGCGGGGTGGCTTATACTCTGCAGATCATCGGCCAGAGAAACCTGAAGCCGGCGGTCGCATCCCTGATTATGAGCCTGGAGTCGGTGATTTCGGTCATCGCCGGATGGCTGATTCTTGGCCAGCGTCTTACGCTGCGGGAGATCATCGGCAGCGCCGTGATGTTCGCCGCCATTCTTCTCGCGCAGATGTAAGGAACTGCAGCGAAACAAATGGCGCATGCTTATTTTCCATAGTCCGCTGCAGCCAGCGACGGCAGAAGAATCCCGTTGTTGGAAGTGATGGTACAGTGGGAACTGGATTTTCCAAGCAGGAAATAATTGTAGCGGACAGCACTTCCGCTCCCCGGATCGTCCCAGGTACAGTCGACATAGTACCATTTCTTTCCGATTTTCACGAAATTGACCATGTGATCTTCGGTTCCGACCCTTCCGGTCACACAGATGCAGCGGATCCCCATTTCGTCGCAGAGCAGTTTGAACGCACGGGCATAACCTGCACAGACGGCGGATTTCTTTACAAAAACGCTGTAGGCTGTCTGGTCATAGGCCGACGACTTATAGACACAGTGCTGAACAATATAATTGTGGATCACTTTCACCTTCTGCGCCGTTTTTTTGCCGGCGCATTTTTTCTTTACCGCTTTTACGGCCGCAGCGACTTTCCGGTTAAACAGGGCTCTTTTTTTCAGAGCGCTTTTCGTGACCAGCAGCGGCGTATATTTCAAAAAGTTTGTATTCGATGTCATGATATGGGAAATGCGCATGCCTCCGATCCAGTACAGCCGCGGATTGTCATTCAGGATGATGTCCGCGATATGGGAACGGTAGGAAATACTGCCGCTGAAGGGGACATCTACGCTGTCAGCGCCGGAAGCAAAACTGTTGACCAGCCGGACGTAGGCCTTCCGGTCAAAACCGGTCAGCTTTTTGCCGAAATACCGGTAGGGCGTTGCCGCGGCAGAAACGGTCCCCGCGCTCAGGATGAGCATAATCAGTAAAGTGAAAAGAAATCGGCGTATCTGTTTCATTCCGTACCTCCTTCTTCGAAAATCAGACAGATCATAATCCTGATATCATCCCATTATACTCGCAAAGAGGCAATGAAGCAAGAATCACCCCTGTTAATCATACGCAAACTATAGTATAATAAGCGGATACACAGAATTCTTCTTATAAGGAGGTAATCGTATGGCAACAGAAAAAGGAACGGGCCGTTATGCGGGGACGCAGACGGAAAAGAATCTTCTGACTGCATTTGCGGGAGAGTCTCAGGCGAGAAATAAGTATACGTATTTTGCTTCAAAGGCAAAAAAAGAAGGGTTTGAGCAGATTGCCGCACTGTTTTTAAAGACGGCGGACAATGAGAAGGAACACGCCAAAATGTGGTTCAAAGAACTGGACGGGATCGGATCAACGGCAGAAAACCTGGCTGCGGCTGCAGAGGGTGAAAATTACGAATGGACCGATATGTATGACGGATTTGCCAAAACCGCGGATGAGGAAGGCTTCCCTGAACTGGCGAAAAAGTTCCGTGCAGTAGCCGAGATCGAACGGCATCATGAGGAGCGTTACCGTGCACTGCTGCACAACGTGGAGATGCAGGAAGTGTTCAAAAAGAGCGAAGTCAAGGTCTGGGAGTGCAGAAACTGCGGACACATCGTCGTTGGCACACAGGCTCCGGAGGTATGTCCCGTATGCGCCCATCCGCAGTCGTACTTCGAGGTACATGCAGATAATTATTGAATGAAGCACGGATTTCATCCGTGGCGTACGGCTGCGTAAGCTGTGAATTGCGGATCCCGGGAAACCGGGAAAACTTGAAACATGGAAAACGTTGTGATAGAATGTCCGTGCTTCCCGGGAACCCGGTTCCTTTGGACCGGGTTCCGTAAAAAACAACGATGAACGGAAGGAGTGCAGATGGCTGAAGACAAGTCCTCCGCAAAAACGATATACGAATCGCAGGCATCTCTCTATCAGAAAGCCTTAAATAAACTGGCCGCGGATGAACTGATTGTTCAGAGCGCATATCGAATCAATAATTATCTGCTTGCAGCGACCATGTTTGAAGAAGTGGGCGATTATAAGGACGCTCCTGCGAAGGCGCAGTACTGCCGGGAACAGGCAAAGAAAGCCGAAGAGCAGAGTGTGAAAACCCGCTACGAAGCGGCGGTCTTCCGGAAAGACCATATCCGGCAGACGGAGGAACTGCAAAAGCTCGCAGAAGAATTTGAAGCGCTCGGGGATTATCAGGATTCGAAGGAACAGGCGGAAAAGATCCGCTCGGACCTGAAAAAAACGTCACGAAAAGGCCGGGTCGTCCGGGTTCTGGCGCTGGCGGTCCTGCTCTGTCTTGCCGCCGGAGCGGCTGCCGTTTATTTTTCCGGGTTCTACAAATATGTCAGAGGGATTTTTTACCTGCAGAACGGACAGTACACCGCGGCGGCTTCCGCCTTTGAAAAGATGCCCGGCTTCCTGAACAGTGATCAGTACCTGGAGGAGAGCCGGATTGCGCCTCTGATCAAAGCGAACCTTGGAAACGATGTGAAATACGGTAAATATAAATGGAAGATACTCTCACGGGAGAACAATGTGGTGACGATGATTGCCTCGGATATCGGGGAAGATCATCTGTTTTTCCGTGTGCCGTTTCACAATACGGCAGAAGAGGTAACCTGGGCAGATTCGGATCTGCGCAGGTGGCTGAACACAGAAGTAATGGAGACGATTTTCTCAGACAGCGAACGGGCCCGGCTTCTGCCGCAGCAGACGGAATCTGCGGAAAATCCGGATTATCCGACCGGTTATTCCGAGGGTACAACGGATTATCTGCGCCTGCTTACGGTCGCGGAAGTCACCGGCGATACCTGGAAAAAGAAGATCAGCGAGCTGGGACATGATTACTGGCTGTCCTGTCCGGGAAGCGATCTGCATAGAGTATGCTTTATCGATTCGACGCATTCTGTCAAAACCTTCGGCGCTCCGGCGACGGATCAGGACATGATGGTCCGGCCGGTGATTCAGGTCGACTGCAGTCCGAATGCAGAACTGGCCGCAGCAGAGCGTTCGACCGAAGAGACGGAAGAAACTGCTGTATTTGAAGGAGAATATCAGGATCTGATGACGGCTGCGGTGGGCAGCGATGTGCAGTTCGGCAGCTATTCCTGGAAGATTTTGGACCGGGAGGGTACCGTTGTCCGGATGATTGCGGCTGCCGTCAACGACAGCCACCCCTTCTATAAAGTGCCGTTCAATGAGGACGGAGGGGAGACGGACTGGGAGTCCTCCTCCCTGCGCAAATGGCTGAACACGGAGGCGCTGGAACTGTTCTTTGATGAAGAAGAAAAGGGGCATCTGCTCCCGCAGACTTCCGGGCCGTCTGCCAATGAGGAATACAACACCGCTTATACGCAGACATGCGAAGACTATATGACGCTGCTTACTGCGCAGGAAGCGCAGGGCGTCGGCATGCGGCGCAAGCTGAAACAGCTGGGAAGAAACTTCTGGCTCAGAACCCCGGGAGATACGATGGAAACCGTCAGCTATGTCGACGGGGAACATGTGATCCGCAGCTATGGGGCGCCATCGGATGATCCGACGATCGCGGTCCGTCCCATAATTCTGGTGGACTGCAGCGGGGCGTCAGTGGAGGACAATGAATGAGCAGCCTGCAATTTCGAATCAAAATGCTCCAACAGTATAAGGACCTGATACGGGAACTCGTGGTCCGGGACGTCAAACTGAAATACAGAAGGAGCTTTCTCGGCTATATCTGGAGCGTGCTGAATCCACTGCTGATCATGATTGTCATGACGGTGGTATTCTCCGCCATGTTTAAGCGCAACATTAAGAATTACCCGGTCTATCTGCTGATCGGGCGCATGACCTATGACTTCCTTCAGAACAGCACGAATGCTGCAATGCGGTCCGTCACAGGCAATGCGGCACTGATGAAGAAGACCTATATTCCGAAATACATCTTTACCGTCGCGAAGGTAACAAGCTCCCTCGTGGATTTCGTATTTTCTCTCGGCGCACTGATGATCGTTATGATCGCGACACGGGCACAGTTCCATCCGACGATCCTGCTGCTGCCGCTGCTGTTCGTACAGGTGTATCTGTTCTGCCTGGGTCTGGGCTTTCTTCTGGCGGAGCTTCATGTATTCTTCCGCGATATACAGTATATTTACCGGGCAATTCTGGTGGCCTGGCTGTATCTGACACCGATTTTTTATCCGATTGAGCAGCTTCCGCCCGCGCTTGCGATGGGGATCAAGCTTCTGAACCCGCTGTACTATTACGTCTCACAATTCCGGGATCTGGTCCTTTACGGCAGATTTCCCGGACCGAGGATTTTCTGGGGCGGATGGCTGATGGGGATTCTGATGATGGTGATCGGAGTCTGGGCTTTCCAGAAGCATAAAGATAAGTTTATTCTCTATATCTGACGATTCTCTATATCTGACCGGGAGAAACTATGGCTAAGAATATGATTGATGTTGACCATGTCTCGATCCGCTTCAACCTGGCAAGCGAGAAGGTTAACAACCTGAAAGAATATACGATCAAAATGATCAAGCATGAACTGATGTTTCAGGAGTTCATGGCATTGAAGGATGTGAATCTGCATGTGAAGCCGGGGGAGGCCTGGGGACTGATCGGCATGAACGGATCCGGGAAATCCACCCTGCTCAAGGCGATCACGGGGATTCTCCAGCCCTTCCAGGGGACGATCCGCGTCCGCGGACGGATTGCTCCGATGATTGAACTCGGAGCCGGGTTCGATATGGATCTGACCGCCAGGGAAAACATCTATCTGAACGGGGCGGTTCTCGGACATTCCGAGGAATTCATGCGGGAGCATTTTGACGATATTGTGGAATTTGCCGGGATCAAAGATTTCCTGGATTCCCCGATCAAGAATTACTCGTCCGGCATGAAGGCGCGTCTCGGCTTTGCGGTAGCCACGATGGTGGACCCGGAGATCCTGATCGTAGACGAGGTTTTGTCCGTCGGGGACTATCAGTTCCGGAAAAAGTGCAGTGAGCGTATGGAACAGATGCTTTCCGGAGGAACGACGCTGCTGTATGTCTCCCATGACATCGGATCGGTAAAAAAGCTCTGCGATCATGCGATGTGGCTGGATCACGGGGACGTGATCATGGCCGGCGATGCGAAGATTGTCTGTGATGCCTACAGCAGCCGGCAGGAACAGCTGTTCAAGGTGGAGAAAAAAGAAAAGGAAGTAAAAAAAGCCAAAAAAGACGACGGAAAATACGATTATCTTGTGGTCGGAGCGGGCCTGTACGGGGCTGTGTTTGCGCATGAAGCCTACAGGGCGGGCAAACGCTGCCTGGTGATCGACAAACGGGACCATATCGGCGGAAATGTTTATACGGAAAAACAGAGCAACATTCATGTACATAAATACGGGGCGCATATCTTCCATACAAGCAGGAAAGAGATCTGGGATTATGTCTCTCAATTCGCTGAATTCAACGGATACATCAATTCTCCCGTCGCGGTCTGCAAAGATGAGGTGTATAATCTGCCGTTCAACATGAACACATTCAGCCGCCTCTGGGGGGTAAAAACGCCGCAGGAAGCAAAGGATGAGATCGCCCGGCAGATCGCCGACCTGCAGATCACCGAGCCGGCCAACCTGGAGGAGCAGGC
>CACXHD010000109.1 GCA_902767335.1 uncultured Lachnospiraceae bacterium | reverse complement strand
TTAAAAGGCCGGTACCGGTCTTCGTGAAACGTTTTGCAGCAGCTCTGCTGGTTTTCATCTTTGGCATGATAGTTTCCTCCTTGTGTTGTATATTACCGTTTTGCAGAAAGGAACATGGTAAGGGTTCTTCCTTCCTGTTTGATCGGCTTATCGATCACAGCGATGTCTTCAAGAGACTTCGCGAAATCTTCCAGAATATGCCGGCTGGCCTGCATATGGGCCATTTCCCGTCCACGGAACCGAAGCGTGATCTTCACTTTGTTCCCCTTCTCAAGGAACTTGCGGGCATTGTTCGTCTTCGTGTTCAGGTCATTTACATCAATGTTCGGCGACATGCGGATCTCTTTAATCTCGACAATTTTCTGCTTTTTCTTGGCTTCCTTCTCCTTGCGGACCATCTCATACTTGAATTTTCCGTAATCGATGATCTTGCAGACCGGAGGCTTCGCAGTCGGCGCCACCTTCACCAGGTCAAGCTCCGCCTCATGCGCAAGCTTCAGTGCGTCTCTGGCAGACATAATGCCAAGCTGTTCTCCGTTTACCCCAATCAATCGAACTTCTCTGTCCCTGATCTGTTCGTTAATCATTAAATCGCTAATGTGTGACACCTCCCATACATTGATGTAAAACCCCAGCCTGTACTGCCTTCATCCGGCAGTATTTACTCTCTGTGTAACCCCAGGCTGTCATGAATTATGAGACAAAAAAGAGCGGTTCGCAATCCGCGCCGCTCACCATCATGCATTCCCTGCTCCGCCCTTCTCCTGCGGACCTGATACAACCATGTATCCGGGAATTTATGAACCTCTGGTCACAGCCGGGCCGGTCGGCCCCGTGCCAGGGTGAGAGCACGCGCTCTGCTTTCCTGTATACATTGTCGAAATGCAGGTTTTTCTCCTCTGCATCCCGAACGACAACTTACAGTACCACATCTTTCTGTGTATGTCAAATGGTATTTTTCCCGACTTTCGCGTTGCAAAAGGAGACACAGAACCGTCCCCTGTCTCCCCGTTTGCCGGCTGTGAAAAGCGCCCATCAGAACTGAAAATAAATAAAGGACGACGCATCAAACGCCGGGCCATAAATCCCGAAAATCAGCAGAATAAGCAGGATCAGATAATAGATGATAAATCGCGCCGCGATCTTCTGCCGCAGAATCATCCCGATCATATCCCTCTTTATACTGACAAGATCCCCGATCAGAAGCACCGCCAGCGCCGCCAGCAGGACCAGAAAGTCCGGAGCGTCCAGCGCCATGGTATTCAGTCCGATCCCGCTTTCTGTACTGAAAACGGAAAGCGGCGCAAAATGAGTGACGCCATGGCGGATCATCCGAAGTGCTTCGCGCAGGCCGGAGGCCCTGAAAAACAGCCAGGCAAAATCCACCAGGAGAAACGTTGTAACCGTCTGCACCATATGGTGAAAAAAGCCCTCTTCTCTCACATGCAGTGCTTTGCGTACGCTCCGCCGGATGCCAGAAGTCATCTCGCCGGCCACCTGCCAGATCCCGTTCAGCAGACCCCAGACAACAAAATTCCAGCTCGCGCCATGCCAGAGCCCGCTCAGAAGAAAGGTGATCAGGATATTGATGTGCTTTTTCAGCGTCCCGCGACGGTTGCCGCCCAGCGGAATATAGACATAATCCCGGAACCATGTGGTCAGGGATATATGCCATCTTCGCCAGAACTGTGCCGTTGAGCGCGCAAAATACGGGCGGTCAAAGTTTTTCATCAGAGAAAAGCCCATCACCTGTGCGGCACCGACGGCAATATCCGAATATCCGGAAAAGTCACAGTAGATCTGAAATGCAAACAATACGACCGCCAGAGCGATCTGCGCTCCCGTATAGTCCGTGTACTGATCGAACACAGCTGTCACAAGAATTGCCGCCCGGTCCGCGATGACAAGCTTTTTGAAAAACCCCCAGGCCATCGTAAGCAGCCCCCGCATCACCTGCCCGGGCTCAAAGGAATGGCGTTCCCGCAGCTGTCCCAGAAGATTTCCGCTCCGTTCGATGGGGCCGGCGACCAGCTGTGGAAAAAAGGAGACAAACAGCGCATACCTTGCCAGGTTCGGCTCCGGGGAGATGTCTCCCCGGTACACATCAATCAGATACCCCAGCGCCTGAAACGTATAAAAGGAGATGCCCACCGGCAGAAGTACATCCACCGACGGCGTACGAATCTGCAGGTGCATTGCCGCCATCAGGGCATTCACATTCTGCGAGAAGAAATTGAAATACTTGAAAAATCCGAGAATGGCCAGGTTCGCAAGAATACACACCGCCAAAATCAGACGGACCGTCCGCAGACTGCCGCGCCGCGCCTCGATCATCTGCCCTCCCGCCCAGGTCACAGCTGTGGAGAAAGCGATCAGCAGAACATACTTCGGGTTCCAGCTCATGTAAAAATAATAGCTGCTCACAAGAAGCCAGATCCACCGGTACCTGTGGGGAAGAAGATAATAGCAGAGCACCACCGCCGGGAAAAAGAACAGGAAGGAAATGGAATTAAACGTCATTTTTCAGCCTCATTTTTCTTCTTTTCCCAGATATAGCGGTAGATGACCACGCCCTCCCCGGAAGAAACAACCTGACATCCTGCCTCTTTGAGATATTCATGGCAGGTATACTCCTCCGGGATAATCAGATAATCCGTTTTCGTCATCCGCATGGCGTTTTTGAAACGTTTGATCTTGATATCATCCCGCACCGAATTGATCACATCCAGAATCAGCGCCCTGCGCTTATATCGTTTGCTCCCGGTACTCTTGGAAACAGTGATGCTTCCGGCATAGTTCAGGCGCATGTCTCTCGGAATCGACAGCAGAATCGAAGGA
>CACXHD010000108.1 GCA_902767335.1 uncultured Lachnospiraceae bacterium | reverse complement strand
TATTTTACGGATATCATCATACCATACTTCTCCCTGTGGATACAAGAGTGAGTCGGAAGATACGTCCCCTGATTCATCTTCCGACGGTCTCCCACCCTCAGGTGATAATGCATGGCAGCCCGTGTTCCTCGAGCTGAATGTCCAGCTCAATCATATCATAGATTTCATTTTCAATAAAATACGAGAAAATGATATCCGTCTTGTCGCAGGGGGACAGCGCATAGCCTGCCCGGGACAACAGATCTCTGGATTCGTCGAGATTCAGTCTTGCCCCGACGCAAAGACACAGGGCGGTCAGTTTCTTCGGATGATAATCCGCATTGTTTTTGATTTTCGAAAAGATTTTCTTGTCGACGATTGCCCGTTTGTAGACATCGGCATTTTCCATGTGTTTGCTCTGGATCAGATACAGCAGATATTCGGAGAAAGTATCGGACAGATGGCCGATCCGCTCTTCCAGCCGTGTCTCATGTTTTCCTTCAAAGAAAGAAACATCCGGTGCAGCCGCTGATTCTTCTTTAAAAAAGGAAAAATCCGGTGCCTCCTCTGCGTCTTTCTCAAAAAAGGAATAATCCGGTGCAGCCTCTGCAAAATCCGCATCCGCCGGCGTCTGATCCGCCCAGATGGAGAATTTCGGCTTTTTCTCTTCTTTCCGCATGGGGGAAGGCGCAGCATTCTCCAGTTTATTTGTGAAAGCCTCCCGTCTTGACGCCGCCGGGGCACCATATTCCGCAAGGGATTTTTCTTCTACATAATGCCGGTCGATATATTCTTTCAGTCCCGGATAGATTTTCCCGCCGAGGCGGACCGCCTGCTGCGAGAAGACAACCAGGATAATCTGCATCTCATGTTTAAGCAGAAACGCATGGATCTCGTCCACGGCAATCCGCATTCCCTCTTCCTTCGGATACCCGAAACTGCCGGTGGAAATCAGCGGAAAGGCGATCGAACGGATTCCATATTCCTTCGCAAGGTACAGGCTCTTCCGGTAGCAGGAGCGAAGGCGTTCCTCCTCCCCTTCCCCGCCGTCAACGTAAAGCGGACTCACCGCATGAATGATGTACTTTGCCGGAAGGCGAAAACCCGGTGTAATGAACACCTCTCCCTCCGGTACATATCCGATCTTCTCTCTCCGATATGCCAGAAGTTTATCATACCCTGCCGCCTCATAAACCGCCGTGTCACAGCCGGGGCCCACCTCGGCATATGCATTCGCTGTATTGACAATGGCTTCCGTATGCATTTTTGTGATATCATTGCGAACAATCTGAAATGACACAGCCTTTTCTCCTTAAATATAAAATCTGAGCCGAAGAGGAGACAAGGGACGGTTCTGTCTCTCCTGGCTCCTCTTCTCGTCCCCTGTCTCCTGTCTTCTGTCTCCTCTTCTCGTCCCCTGTTTCCTGTCTCCTCGTCTGCTGTCTCCCCTCCGACTCACGGCTCTTCAACGTACATAAGGTCCGTCTCCTCCGAGTTGATCCGGGCCGTTTCCCGAATTGCCTCATCAAAGCCGGTCAATGCCGCAAAAGGCGCGAACTGCGCCGCACGGTTTTCGATACTCATCTGCGGATGGCGGGAGGACACATGATGCGGCAGGTGGATAATATCTTCATAATTGTCCTCGGTTCTGCTCATCGTTCCCTCCCTTGTTCCGGCTGTGAAGCCTGCTGCAGCCCTCTGCTGTGGTTCCCGGCTGTGAAGCCTGCTGCGGTTCCCGACGGTAAAGCATGCTGCAACTCTTTGCTGCGGTTCCCGGCGGTAAAGCCTGCTGCAGCTCTCTGCTGCGGTTCCGGCGGTAAAGCCTGCTGCAGCTCTCTGCTGCGGTTCCGGCTGTGCTCCATTGCGGTTTTTTCTGCTTCGGCCCCGGCCGCGGCCCCCGTTTTTTGCAGCTGCGAAAGAAAACCCTCTGTCCTTCCGGCACACCCTTTCTCAGGCCTTATGCCCGCCGATCTGACTGTTTCGCTGCATCCCGGTCGCACCTTCCCGCAGGTTCATGCCCTTGACAATGGCATTATTTCCGTATTTCCGCCGGATGGAAAGCATGGCCTCCTGCAGCTGGTGTTCTTTCTGGAGCGTTTCTTTTTCGCGCGCTTGTTCTTCTTCCCGTTTCTGATAATCGGTGAACAAATCGAGCTGTTCATATGTACCTTTTTGTTCTTCCCAAACCTCAGCCTCCGCCTCCGGAAGCACATGATTCACACAGACGTTAATCCGCCGGACCAGCAGTCCCGGATCTGCAATCCGGTCAAAGATCTGCGAAACCGCCTCCGTGATCCGCACGGAGGAGTTGGTCGGACGGTCCAGCAAGATCGACCCGTGGGCATGCTTCGGAACCTTTCTTCCGTACCAGTCCGTGGTGATTTCTCCCTGGTAGTCGGCATCCTTTCGCTTCAGCGATTCGGTATCGTAATTAATCGTGAGGACTACCTGATCGGTCACCATTTTTTTATCCACCAGGTCAAGCGCTGCCGCGTCTGCCATCTCCCTGACCACGACTCTGGCGGCCGGGGCCTCATACGGGCAGGTCAGCACCTGTCCGGAGGAAAAGGAATGGTTCTCCGGCCGGTACGCCTTGATCGCCTGCATTGTACAGGGTTCCCATCCCCAGGCGTGGTCGATCAGCAATTCCGCATTTACCCCGAAAAGCCTGTACAGAAGCTCCTCATCCGTCACCGAGCATCGGGCGATATCGCCCATTGTAAAGATACCTCTTTTTTCCAGCTTTGCGGCATACCCGCGGCCGACCCGCCAGAAATCCACAAGGGGCCGGTGATTCCACAGCTTCTCCCGGTAAAGCGCTTCATCCAGATACGCAATTCGCACGCCGTCCTCATCCGGCGGAACATGTTTCGCAACGATATCCATGGCGACCTTCGCCAGATACAGATTGGTCCCGATCCCTGCAGTCGCCGTGATGCCGGTCTGCTCATATACATCCCGGATCATTCTCCGGACATATTCATGGGCGGACACGCCGGCGGTGTTCAGATAATCGGTGGCATCAATCAATACCTCATCGATCGAATAGACATGTATATCCTCCGGAGCGGCATATTTCATGTAAATCTCATAAATCTTTGTACTGTAATCCATGTACAGGGCCATTCGTGGGACGGCCCGGATAAAATCCAGCGCAAGATTCGGATCCCTGCGCAGCTCCTCCGGATACACCGAACTGCCCTTCAGAACACCTCCGGGCGCGTCTGCCCGGCGCCTCGCGTTAATCTCCCGAACCTTCTGTGTCACCTCAAAGAGCCTGGCGCGTCCCGGGATCCCATATTCTTTCAGCGACGGCGAGACTGCCAGACAGATCGTTTTCTCGGTTCTGGAGACATCCGCCACCACCAGATTCGTAGTCAGCGGATCCAGCCCCCTGCAGACACACTCCACCGATGCATAAAAGGATTTCAGGTCAATCGCAAGATAGATCCTCGCTTTATTCTTCTCGTGTTCCTTTTCATATTTCTTGCCATTTTCCTTCTCAGAGATCAAAGCATCCGCCCCCGATAAATTCCCGCAGAATCGAATTGCCCGGGATCGACTCCGGTGTAATCGGTACAAAGTATTCCAGGAATTTCAGCAGACGTCTGGCCTCGCTGTAGCAGGGGCTGTCCGCGCCGATCTCAAACAGAAGCGGCTGCGCATAGCTCTTGAGCACGGCAAGCTCATAGATCAGTGCGGAGTTAAACATTACATCCGCCTTCTCCTGATTCGGGAAAATATGCCGCTCCTCTCCCCGTCGGACCGAAGGCCACATGGCAATGGTTTTTTCCGCTTTCGTCCCTCTTGTCCTCGCGTCGCGGACAATCCGCCGAATCAACCTTCCGTCCCTGCTTGGGATCCGGTTGTGCTCATCGATATTCAGCTGGGTCAGTGCACTGATATAAATCCGGTATCTGCAGTCTGCGGGCAGCCGGTAACTCATCGAATCATTCAGGCAGTGGATCCCCTCGATCACCAGAATGTCCTCTTCCCCCATCCGGAGGGTTTTCCCATTGTATTCCCGCTTACCGGTTCGAAAGTTGAAGGTCGGCATTGATACCGTTTTCCCGTCGAGCAGGTCCAGCATATCCTGGTTAAACTGCTCGATGTCGATGGCTTCCGGCACCTCAAAATCATATTCGCCGTTTTCGTCCCGCGGCGTATGCTCCCGGTCGACAAAATAGTCGTCCATCGCAATCGGATGCGGCCGGAACCCATGGGCCGTCAACTGAATCGAAAGCCGGTGTGAAAATGTGGTTTTCCCGGAGGAGGAAGGTCCTGCAATCATGATAATCCGCTTCCGTTTATCCTCCGCCAGAGTTTTCGCAATTCCGGCAATCTGCGCCTCAAAATACGCCTCCTGCACAAGAATCAGATCTCTCGCGCCGCACTTAACGACCACATCGTTGAGATCGCCTACATCGGAAATGCCGAGTTCTCTCCCCCAGCGCTTGGATTCTCTCTGAACCTGAAACAGCAGATCTCCTGGCGCCGTTCCGTCCGTATCACTGTCCTGCCGGTAATGTGCCGGATACCATACCAGAAATCCATCCTTTAAGAGTTTCAGCCGGAAGGATTTGAGCGGTCCGGTGGAGGCAAGCATATAGCCGTAATAATAGTCCACATACCCGTCCAGGCGGTACACATTTGTCCAGGAGCTCATCCGGTACTTGAACAGCTGTACCTTGTCGTACATCTTCCGGTCCCGGAACAGGCGGACCGCCTCCCCGGTCGGAAGGCTGGCCTTCTCGATGGGCAGATTCTTTTCCGCAATCTCATGCATGCGCTTTTCCAGGGCGGAGAGCAGTTCTTCCGTGATCTCGACATTCCGCCCGGTGCAGAACAGTCCGTCCGGCGTCGTGAAATGAAACAGCAGGTCCGCATCCTCCCCTGCAACATCCTTCAGCGCGCGGAGCATCAGCAGACTGAGGGAACGCAGGTAGGCATTGGAACCAATACTGTCTTTAATCGTCAGAAACGTCACACAGCAGTCCCGGTCGGCAAATGCGTGCAGTTCCCGAATCCGCTGGTCCTCCAGCACCATCAGGATCTCATCCTCATATTCCGGCTGAAAATCCGCGGCAATCTGTTCATACCGGGTATGGGCCGGATATTTATAATCCGTTCCGTTGATTGTCAGGGCAACCATATCGGCTGACATTCTCACTCCCCCTCTCCATCTCGTCTGTCATAAACTTCCGCGCAGCTTCGATCATCCGAAGACGATGCCGCAGTTCTTCTATTCTTCCGGTATTTGAAGCCGGACACTGACTCATGATGGTCCGGCACAGCTGTTCTTCCCGGTCCAAAGCCTGCCGCAGAACCGGATGCCTTTTTTCGATCAGGATCTTTCCGTAACGAAGAAATACTTCATTTTTCAGGTCCGTATTTTCGCTCTGCGAGATGGCGTCCTGTGGGATGTCGTCCTGCATGATGGCGTCCTGCGGTATGTCGTCCTGCATGATACCGTCCTGCGGGATGCCGTCCTGTGGGATGCCGCTCTTCCTGATATCGCCCTGCGTACCTTCCCCGAATGCAATTTCGCCCTGTGCGGGTTCACCGGGGATCCCGGTACGCTCCGCACGCAGAACCGTATAGAATTTTCCGTCGTCGATGAGCATTTCCTCATCCGTGATCTCAAAGCCGTGGGTCAGGACCCATTCCCGCACTTTTTCAATCTCCGAGTGGGGCGAAAGGACAAGCTCCCTCACCCGTTCCAGCACATGCATCCCATCGGTCAGAATCCGCACGGTCAGCGCGCCGCCCATTCCGGCGATGATCACCGTGTCCGCCTCTCCGGGCTTCAGCTCTTTCAGCCCGTCGGACTGCCGCACCTCGATCTTCTCTACCAGGCCCTCCGCACGGATGTGTTCTCTGGCCCGATCCAGCGGCCCTGCTCCAATGTCCATGGCATAGGCCTTCCCGGCTTTCTGCTCCAGAAGCAGGTGGATTGGCACATATGCATGGTCTGTGCCGATATCCGCCGGAATATGGCCGGGTGTTACCATGTCTGCGATCTGCTGCAGACGTTTCGAAATCACCAAGCTGTCTCCTCCTGTATTTTCCTGCCGGGTATTAATCTCTCCGGTTCACAAACCTTCTGCTTCTCGGGGCAGAGGTTCTCTGCTCTACGGTTCGGAGTTCCTCTGCTCTCCGCTTCCGAATTCCTCTGCTCCCCGATTCCATATTCTCTGCTCTCCGCTTCCATAACTCTCGGCTTCCCGGTTCAGAGATCCTCTGCCCTCAGATTCTGCAGCTTCCGCTTCGTCTCGATAATTTTCTGAAGCGATGCCATATCTCCGTTCATGGAACCCGCCTTTCGACCCGCGGCGTCCACGACCTTCCGAATGGTTTCCAGCATCGCCTTTTTCTTTTCCTCTTCGTTCAGTCCCGGCTCGGACGTCTCAAACAGCTGGGCTGCCTGTTTCTGCTCCTCCGGATCCGTATAACAGCTGATGATCCGGGCCGGCTGTATATCCCCCTGCTCCGCCTGCTCGTAGAGCATGGCCGCGGCGGTCCGGTAAAAGCCTTCTTCATAATCCTCCACCGGAACATATTCTTTCAGAATTCTATAGAAAGACGGATCCTCCGTCAGCCAGGTCAGCAGCATCCGCTGGGACCGGAGAATTCCGTTGTCCGGGGAAGCTTTCTTCGGTGTAGTATAGCGCAGGCGGTCCGGTTCCGCCTGGATTCCTTTCATGAGAGACGTATTGACCATACGTCGCAGCCCTTCGAAGCTGGTATGATATTTCTCCGCCGTCGCCTCAATATAGTTTTCCCGTTCGATCTCCTGCTCAAAGGAAGCAATCTTCTCCGCAACCTCCCGGAAAAATGCCGTTTTTGATTCCGGATCGGCCATATTATAGCGTTTCTCCATGACCTCCAGCTCGAAAAAGTAGCTTCCCTGCGCATTGCGGATCCGTTCCTCAAAGGCCTCCGTTCCCAGGGCACCGATGAATTCGTCCGGATCCTTATAGGGAGAAAGCTTCAGAACCTTCGCCCGGATGCCGGCTCCCTTCAGGAGCGGGATGGCACGCAGCGCGGCGCGGATTCCCGCATCGTCACTGTCATAGCTTAAGACCACTTCCTCCGTGTAGCGCTTCAGCAGAGAAGCATGCTGGGTGGTCAGCGCCGTACCGAGGGATGCCACCGCATTGGTAAAACCGGCCTGATGCATGGAAATGACATCCATGTATCCCTCACAGACAATCATCTCTTTCCGGCGCGAGGTCCGGGCGAAATTCAGTCCGTACAGATTTCTGCCCTTGTCAAACACGGCAGTCTCCGGGGAATTCAGGTATTTCGGTTTTCCGTCTCCCATCACGCGTCCGCCGAAACCGATCACCCGGTTGTTGACATCCGTGATCGGGAACATGACCCGATTCCAGAATTTATCGGACGGTCCCCGTTTTTCGTCAAATACCATCAGCCCGCTCTCCCGGAGCAGTTCGTCGTCCACGTGTTTCTTTTTCAGATACTGGTAAAGTGCATTGCTGTATTTTCCGGCGTACCCCAGCCCGAAGGACTTCATGATCTCATCGGAAAGCTTCCTTCCGCGAAGGTAATTCATCCCGTCCTCTCCGGCTTTAGCCCGGAGCTGATAGTAGTAGAAGCCCGCCGCCATCCGGTTGACCTCGAGAATTCTTCGCCGCAGGTCCTGCATCCGGCGGGCCTGGGGATCTTCCTCCGGCTCCGGCAGTGTGATGCCGGCTCTGTCCGCCAGGTATTGCACCGCCTCCTGAAAGGAGTAATTCTCGTACTGCATGACAAAAGAAATCACATTCCCGCCGGCGCCGCAGCCAAAGCAGTAGTAAATCTGTTTGGACGGACTGACCGAAAAAGAAGGTGACTTTTCACTGTGGAACGGGCAAAGCCCGAACAGATTGCTCCCGGAGCGTTTCAGACTTACATAAGAAGAGATCACATCCACAATATTGCTGCGCGAACGAACCTCTTCCACAACCTCTTCCGGATAATACATGCTGCCTTAAAACTCCTCCTGTTCTGCGCGGTCTCCGGCGGCATCTTTCATTCTCCTGCGCCGGGTTCAGTACGTAATCTGCGGAACAAAGAGTTCCGTAAAAATGTAATTTGCATAAGAATCCGTCATCCCGGCGATATAATCGCAGACAACGCGTTCTTTCTTCTCGTTTCTGTCTTCAATCAGGCGGATATACTCCTTCGACATTCGTTCCGGATGGCGCGAGTATTCCTCGTACAGACTCTGCAGCAGATGCCCCGCTTTCTCCTCTTCTCCCCGGGCCGCTGGGTTGCGGTACACGTTTTCAAACATAAAGCTGCGCAGGCCCAGCATCTGACTCTCCATCTCCCCGGACATCAGGATCGCATTTTTTCCCCGGCTGTTCATGATCAGATCATGGATCAACGTATTCAGGCGTTCCCTGGTACTGCCGCCGATGACCTGCCGGAAATTCTCAGGAATCCCTTCCTCTGTCAGGATCCCGGCCCGGATCGCATCGTCAATATCCGCGTTGATGTACGCGATTTTATCACAATAACGGACGATCTTTCCCTCCAGGGTATGGGGAGTTCCGCTGGTCTGATGATTCAGGATCCCGTCCTTCACTTCCCAGGTGAGATTCAGACCCTCACCTCCCTTTTCCAGCAGTTCAACGATCCGTATACTCTGCTCATTGTGCGAAAATCCCAGCGGGCAGGCTGCGCGCAGCGCACGCTCTCCGATATGCCCGTAGGGCGTATGTCCCAGATCGTGGCCCAGGGCGATCGCATCGGCCAGATCCTCATTCAGCCGGAGCGCCCTGGCGCAGGTCCTGGAAAGCTGGGCCACCTCCAGAGTATGGGTCAGCCGGGTCCGGTAATGGTCTCCCTTCGGGTTCAGAAACACCTGTGTCTTGTGTTTCAGACGCCGGAAGGCTTTGCAGTGAAGTATCCGGTCCCGGTCTCTCTGGTAATCCGTCCGCAGGTCGCATTTCTCCTCCGGAACCTCTCTTCCTCTGGAGTCCCGGCTGTGTGACGCGTATGGGCTCAGGTAACTCTGTTCCAGTTCCTCTGTCTCTTCTCGAATCGTCATCTGCTCACTCCTCTGTTCACAAACGCCGCAAAGATGAAGCCGTTCCCTGCATACAGGAACGTCTCTATTTTATCAATGATCCGACTTCCTGACAACCCGGACCGGGCACGGTAACGGGGTCGGGTAATGGGGTCAGACCCCGGTAACGGGGTCTGACCCCACCTTTGGGTCTGACCCCAGCTTTTCAGCTGTGTCTGCGCATATACTCGACCGTTTTGTGCAGGATATCCGAATGGTATATCTTTTCCAGATTTCCGGCGAAATCAAGTCCGTACTTCTGCTGCAGGCCTCGCAGGAGGCCTTCCATTTCTTCCTGTTTGCGCAGAACGGTGTCGCCGAAAACATCGTCAAAGCTCAGCTGGCGGTCTGCTTCACCGGAGAGGTTGTAAATCCCGGCTCCGACCAGCCGCACCGGGCGATGCTCCACCCGGTCCAGCATCTCCGCGGCCGCCCGGTAGATGTCGGTCGCGGTATCCGCGGAAAGTACGGCCTGGGAGCGGGAAACCGACTTCATATCCGCATACGTCAGTTTCAGCGTCACGCCTTTTCCATGCAGGCCGACTTTTTTTGCCCTGCGGTTTACGCAGAGGGCAAGAAGCAGAAGGATATCCTTCAGCAGTTCATAGTCATCGACGTCCTTCTGAAACGTCACCTCCCGGCCAATGGATTTTGCATCCTCCGGCCGGTACGGTGTGACCGGACGGTCGTCGATGCCGAAGGCAAGCTGCGTGATCCACTGACCCTGTTTTCCCAGCAGGCGGATGACGGTCTCCTGGTTCTCCTGTATATCCCGGACCGTATAAATCCCGTTCTGCTGCAGCTTCTGCGCCGTCTTCTCTCCGACGGTATATAATGCCCGTACACTCCTCTCCCGCATCAGCCGGACGAACTCCTCCGGCGAGCGGATTTCAAAATATCCGTCCGGTTTTTTCTCTTCGCTGGCGGTTTTGGCTGCCGTCTTGGAATAGGCGACACCCACGGAACAGGTCAGTTTCAGTTCCTCGCGGATTCGCCGCTTGATCTCGAGCCCGATCCGCCTGGCTCCGTCAAAATTCTTCGCACGTTCCCTGACATCCAGATACGCCTCATCGAAGGCAATCGCCTGCAGCGCGGACGCATATTCATGCCAGATCGCGTGCAGCTGCATCGATACCGCCTTATACTTATCCATATCCGGATGCATATACACGCCCTGCGGGCAGAGACGATACGCGTCTTTAATATTCATGGCAGAATGAACGCCGAATTTCCTCGCCTCATAGCTGGCTGTCGCGACAACACCCCGCTCATGGGGAAGCGATCCTATGATCAGCGGCCTGCACGAAAGCGCCGGATTGTCCCGGATCTCAACCGCCGCGAAAAAGGCATCCATGTCGACATGAATAATGATCTGATTCATTTTCTCACCCGTTCAGAACCTGAATCTGACAGGAGCGCATGGTCTCCAGAGCGGCCAGATGCTTCTCCGGCGTAACGCCGGCACAGCACAATGCGTCAACCGAAATCTTCACCTCCGGCATAAACGCTTTCAGAAGCAGCGCATTGGAAACCACGCAGATATCGGTACACAGACCGGCCAGCTCCAGTTCGATCTCTTCCCTTTCGGACAGTTCTTTCAGATCCGCCGCCAGCTTTGTGCTTCCGAAGGTCGGTTTTTCATAGATCTTTGCTTCCCTCAAAAGAGCGGCAATCTCCGGCCGGATCTCCCAGCCCTCCGTTCCCCGGATGCAGTGCGGAACCGGGAGGTATTTCCCTTCCTGGGTCTGCATATAGTTTTCTCCATGAGTGTCCATGGTCGCAATCACGTCTGCGGCCGGATAGGATCGGATTTTCTCTTTCACCGCCTCCACAATTGCCACAGCCTCTTTCGTCCCGAGCGCGGCATCAATAAAGTCGTTCTGCATGTCAATAACGATCAGTATTTTTCTCATCTCTCCACCCCTCATTTATTCCGTTTTCATTTTCTCCATTGTAGACAAAGCCCGGGATAAATTCAAGACCTGTGCGATCCGATGCGAGAACGGAAGGTTATGATTCCCGGATTTCAAATGCTCCCTCCCGGTCGGTCCGGTGGATTTCCACCCCCGCCGTCTCCAGCCGTTCGAGCAGCTCCGGTGACGGATGTCCGTAGATGTTGTTTTTTCCACAGGAGATCACGGTCAGGCGCGGCTGCAGAATTTCCAGCATTGTTTCCGAGGTCGCAAAACGGGACCCATGGTGGCCTGCCTTCAGTACAGGAGTTGTTTTCTGGCTGTACTTGCGTTTGTATTCCTCCAGAAACAACCGTTCTCCTTCTTTTTCCAGATCTCCCGTCAGCAGCATGCGCAGCTTCTCTGGTTCTCCGGCTTCTTCGTGCGTGGATTTACTCCCGGGAGTATATTCCGCCAGAAAAACCAGAGATTTTTCATTTGAACTCAGAGAAGTCCACTGTGCAGCGGTCAGGTTCCCAGGCCAGAGGCACTCCGCTGTCAGATTCCCGAAAGCAATCTGATCTCCCGCACGCAAGCCGGCAGCTGCCAGTCCCTTCTTTTCGGAAAATGCGATCAGTTCCTTCAAAGGTTCATCGTATCCGGCTGCATGTTCCGCAGTGATCAGCATACCGATCTGAATGCCGCTGGTCACGAAATCTCCGGTCAGAGAGCGCTGTCCGTCCGCTAAGATTTCCCGGATCCCGTTGATATGATCCTCATCCCCGTGGGTTGCACAGACCGCTTCGAGCCTTCGAACCCCGTAATACTTCAGGCTGTTTTTGACCCGGTATGTCCAGACCTGGTCCGCACTGCTGCTGCCGCAGTCGATCATCAGATGCCGGTTTCCCTGGGAAAGCAGGATACAGTCTCCCTGGCCAACATTCAGGAACGCCGCGCGAAACCGGCAGACGGACGGCTGAAGCACAAAAAGAAATCCCGCCAGAAAAACGGCTGTTTCGAGGAAAATTCCGTTTTTGAAGATTCCGCTTCTGAAAATTCCGCTTCTCAATACTTTTCCTTTGAATGTTCCGCTTCTGAGGATTCTGCTATTGTTGTTTCCGGCTTCGATGCTTTTTCCTCTCAAAATCCTTTCTCCCCGGGAATCGGCCGTTCCGTCTCCTTTCCGCAGAAATGTCCGGCGGATGAGGAGCAGCAGGCCCAGATAATACAGTGCAATCTCCCATATTTTCGGCCTCCCCGTGATGATCACTGCACCGGGAAGGCGTTCTTCCATCCGGCAGAGCAGCTCGAACAATTTCAGCAGATAATGGCAGGGGGCAAACAGCAGCTGTCCGATCCCTGTGTGTAACATTCCGGCGATGCCTGCTGCAAATCCACAGATCATCAGCACCGGCATCAAAGGAACCACAATCAGATTCAGCAGGATACTCCACGGAGCAAACTGATAGAAAAAGTAGCAGGTCACCGGCAGCGTCCCGATCATCACGGCAGCGGAGAGGCGGATTCCTGCAGCTGCAAAACGGAGAAAATCCCTGTACAGATCTGCCGGGAAAAAGGACAGGGTTCCCCGTCGGCGCAGATTTTTCATCAATCGATTCTCCGGTGTTTTCTGCAGCATTTTTATCTGCAGTTTTTCCTGCAGCTTCCCCAGCTGTTTCTTCGATTCTTTCTCCAGCCTTCTCCGCATTTTCCGCATCGTTTCCTGCAGGTTTTCCATCAGCGGCAGGACAAGCTGAATCGAAAGGATGCATCCGAAGGACAGATAAAAGGACGATTCTTTCAGACTCCCCGGGCGAAGGATCAGGACGATCGAAGCCGCAAGCGCCAGCGAGGTGGGCGGGTCCGGGGTCCTTCCCTTCTTCTGGGCCAGAGCCCAGTACCAGTACATGAGCATTGCACGGAGAGCGGAGAGGCTCATGCCGGTGAAAAGACAGTACAGCCCTGTCACCGCCGAGGAAAGCAGGAAGCAGCCTGTATAGGAGAACTTCCTGCGGCGCAGAATCCGGAAGAAGCTCATCCCGAACAGACTGACATGCAGTCCGGAGACCGCCAGAATATGCGCAATACCGCCGTCCCGGAACAGTCTGCCCAAATTTTGGTCGAGTCCGCTTTTGTCTCCCATCAGAACCGACCGGATACTTCCGGCATCCTTCTCGTCGGCAATCCGTTCAAAGGAATCCTGCATGGCCGAAAAGAGCCCGTCCGTTACCGTCATCAGGCCGTGGGCCCCGGCCGACAGCGTATCGATCACAACTGTATGGTTCATCCGGTAGACAATGTTCTGCGCTTCGTCATGGGAGCGCAGATCGATCTCTCCCGGATTGCCGTTTCCCACAGGACGGTAGAGAGTCCCCTTCAGGCAGACGCGGCTGCCGGACCGAAGAACAGCGATCTCCTCTTCTGTTTCAGGGCGCAGAAAAGCAAGCACCCTGCAGCGTGCATTTTCGCGGATCTGCATCCACCGATTTGATTTTTCATACGTTTGTATCCTGGTTTTTTCCTGAGAACTCAGGGTGATATCCGGATCGGATAAGACGGCTTTCGCCAGATCCGTTTCAATGGAAACGGTTTTCAGAAGTAAATGAACTGTGCCGCCGGATTGTTCGCATCGGCAGATACGTCCTGTGACATACGCTTCCACCCCGTCTTCTCCCGAAAGCTTCCTCCGAAGAAGGGCTGCCTCGTAAGAAGGCGGAGAAGGAAGAAAACTCTGTCCGCTCCATGCCAGAACGGACAGAAACAGATACAGCACAGGAAAGACGGCGCAGATCGGGCGTCGGATTCTCATGCGATTTCTCCCTCAAAGCAGGCCGGAAAGCGTTTCCATCATTTTGGGAATATCATAGGGTTTTGCCAGATGCGCATTCATTCCCGCTTTCATTGCCGTTTTCCGGTCTTCCTCAAATGCATTCGCCGTCACTGCCACGATCGGGATCCTTGCTTTCTGAGGTTCCTCCAGGTTCCGGATACAGATGGCGGCTTCATATCCGTTCATCTCCGGCATCTGGATATCCATGAGGATCAGATCATAATATCCCGCTTCGGATTCCTTTATTTTCTCGACTGCCTTCCGGCCGTCTACGGCGATGTCCACGGCCAGGCCGGTCTCCTCCAGGATCGCAGTGGCAATCATCTGGTTCATCTCATTGTCTTCCGCGAGAAGAACTCTCTTCCCATGAAAGTCCGGCAGATGGGTTCGCATGTCCGAAGAGGCTGCCGCATCTTCCTTCTTCGTCGCGTTTTCATTGATCCGGCAGGGCAGGCAGACGACAAATTCACTGCCCTTTCCTTCCTCGCTGGTGACCGCAATCGTTCCCCCCATTTTTTCCACAAGACTCTTGGTAATCGCCATTCCCAGACCGGTTCCCTGAATACCGCTGATCGTCGTCGTCCGTTCTCTGGTGAACGCATCGAATATGGTCTTTTGAAATTCCGGACTCATACCGATCCCGTTGTCCCGGATCCGGAATTCAAAAGCGGCTGTCCCCTCCTCTTCGGATGGTTTTTCTGTCACGTCAAAATGAATGGAACCGCCCTCCGGTGTAAATTTCACCGCATTGGACAGAATATTCAGCAGAATCTGCTTGAGGCGGAGTTTGTCGGCAAAGATGTTCTCATGCTCCACCGTTCCGATCTTCACGGAAAGTTCCTGTCGTTTTGCTTCTGAATTGACACGGATGATCGTCTGCACATCCCGAATCACATCCGGGAGATACACTTCGGTTTCCTCGATCTTCACCGTTCCGCTCTCAATTCTGCTCATATCAAGAACATCATTGATCAGAGACAGAAGCTGCTCACTGGAAACAGAGATTTTTCCCAGATAATCCTTCACCTGCTGTTCATTTCCGGCATTCGCCTCCGCAAGCGCTGTAAACCCCACAATCGCATTCATCGGCGTGCGCATGTCATGGGACATGTTATTCAGGAAAGCGGTTTTTGCCCGGTTCGCTGTCTCCGCTGTGTCAAGCGCCTCGGACAGGGCCTTCCGGTTTTCTTCCAGTTCCTGATTTTTCTCCTCCAGGATCTGCTGTGCCGTTTCCTTTTCGTGGATCATCGCGCGTTTTTTCCGGCTGTCCCGGATCAGCAGAAGAATGATCAACAAAGCTGTGAAAAGAACCAGTGCGGCGAACGCGGCAATATGATCCAGGATATAATCGAGGAGCGACTCCCGGTGAAGCTGGTCTGTGTACAGATAAACCCGGTTCTGGGCATAATCTGTGCCGATGACGTTGAGCCCGCGGTTGAGCAGCTTTAAAAGTCCGTCATTTCCGATCCTGACGCCGAAGCAGCGGTCATCGTTCCAGTTCAGATGCATCAGGGAAAGATCTCTGTATTTTCGGTTCTTCAGGATATCCGTCGCACGAAGCCCGTTCAGGAACGTGCTTTTTACCTCACCGTTCAGAACCGCGTCCAGACATCGCTCCGCGGAAGCATAGTTCGTGATCTCTGCGTCCGGAAAATAGGTACGGACATAGTATTCGTGAATCTTATTGTTTTCATTCACCGCAAAATGGGATACCGTGTCGTCGGTGTATTTTCCAGAGAAAATCAGCTCATTCGTGGTCTGTGTCACCGGGTTCGTCTGGTAGATTCCGTTTTCTTCCGAAAAATACAGTCCTCCCCCGACCGGAAAGACAACATCCACCGTTCCGTTGTCCACATCGCGGAGCATTGCATCATAACTCGCATACCCCTGGTACCGGATCTGTAAGTCCGTGATGCCGAGGGTTTCGAAGAGATGCGGAACGACATCCTTGATCAGTCCGGTCACTTCTCCCGTTTCATTCGTTCCGGTGTAGGGCAGATAATCCTCCAGGTATCCGACCCGGATCTCATCATGCGTATGGATCCATTCTTTTTCGTCTTCCGAAAACGCACGGCTGAAGAGAGTAAACGGATAATATTTCTCGTTCAGTGAATTCAAATAGTTCGGTTCATCAATTCGCAGCAGGGTCTGCGCATCATTCAGCTCTTTCAGCAGATCCGGCCGTTCTTTATTGACGCAAAGATAGTAATCGGAATATCCGAAGCTGCACAGAATCTCCACGTCGCTTCTTCCGTATGTCCCGTTTCCCTCTACCGCAATCAAATCGGCTTCACGGTTGTCAAAGGCCTCAAACACCTGCTCATAATCCGGCAGCGCAGCAATCTGTGCATCGATCTTCTGTTCGTCCAGATAGTTCTGCAGAACATCCACCATGGCACTGTCCAGGATCACGATGGTCCGGCCGTTCATGGTTTCCGGATTGGACGTAATCTCCTCATTCTCCGCATGTTTCAGAAGGTTATAGGATTCATGGCCCATTGCGGCCTCCGGATAGGAAAGAATTGCCTCCCGGTCTTCCCTGTAAGCCAGCCCGGCCAGCAGATCCACCTCATGATCCAGAAGCGCCTGATAGAGATCGCCGAATGAGCCAAACACATATTCATACTCCCATCCCGTATATTCCGAGATCTTGCGGTAGTATTCATAAGCATAGCCGGTTCTGACCGCCCCTTCCCTGGCCCCCTCCTCAAATACTTCGTTTTCATAATAACCGATTCGGACTTTGTTGTCTTCTGCCTGAATCCGGGACGTCAGAATGACAGCCAGGACAGCCGCAGCCATAAGGATCAGCGTCGGAAGCCCGGACATTCTGCGATATTTCCGGAGTACCGTATACTTCATTTTGAACCTCCCCTGAAGATTGCCGCACTCGTTCCGACAGGCGTCATCTGCTTTGTTCGTTTACCGCATCATTCCGTCTGTGCTTCTTCCCCGGCCGACGAAACGACCTCCGCCGCCGGTTCGGATTTTGCAGAAGGATCCGCTGATTTGCCCGGATCGGCGTCTTCTTTTTCGGAGGGCAGCCGGATCACGGTGAGATCCTCAACGAATAACTGATCCAGCGGGATCTCGTCGCGGAAACGGATATCGGAAGATCCGTTGATGCGGAACATCACGCCTTCCAGATCGCAGGTCCCAAACAGAGAATCGACGATCGCATACAGACAAAGCTCCGGCGATGCCACGAGTCCGTTGCTCTGATTGAAGGTATCGTCCAGGTCGACGACGCAGATCCCGTCCTCTGTGCTGACACTGTTGATCTGGACGCCGGAAACCGCAATCGCGGCAAGTCCCGGGGACTGCGGGCCCTTGAGCAGATGTTCCACGATCACCCGCTCCGGCAGAAGATTGCTCGAGTAGAAGGCTTCCCGTTCCTCGCTGGAGAGCTTGCTTCCCATATAATCCGGGAAATACAGCGTCAGATCCACAAACTGGTAGGAGTTGATGCTGTCACCCTGGGAATCCACAAAGGTTTCATCCCGCATCGGTCCGATCACATGTCCCGTGGCCGGCTCTGTCAGAGGCTGTCCGTCCACCGTAAGGGAAACGCTGTAAATCCCCGGCAGCTGGATCAGGGTCTTGACGATGCCGGAGCGCAGCAGAACCTCATCCACATTGTTCAGACCGATATAACTCCCGGAGAAGTCGACGGTAAGGCTGTCGACGCCGATGGTGTACCCTTTGATCTTCACAGTCTCGGGAAGGACGCTGACATAATCGTTTTCCAGAGAGGAGCCGAACTGGGCCAGCAGTTCATTCAGAATGTCCTCAAAGGTTTCGCTTTGGGGCTCATAGACGACGCTTTTCAGCTGGGTATGGTCCAGATTGGTATAATAGACGGTAAACCTCTGCTTCCCATCGGCCGGTTCCTGCTTCCGGGGAAGCCGGTCGCAGCCGCCAAGCAGCAGAATTATGGTCAGAAGCAGCGCCGGCAGAAGCCGGAGTCCGCCTGATAATCCGCGGTTCCATGCGTGTTTCAATTGTTCTCCTCCACAAACCGAAGCGGGATCCGGATGGTAAATGTCGTACCCTCCCCTTCTCTGCTGTACACACGGACCGCGCCGTGATGCGCCAGCACAGCCTGCCGGGTGATCGCCAGCCCCAGTCCGGTGCCGCCGATCTCTCTGGAATGCGACTTGTCTACCCGGTAGAATCGTTCAAAGATAAACTTCTGGTCTTCCTCCGGAATGCCGATCCCGGAGTCCTCAACCCGGACAAAGAAAAACGTGTTGTCCATGTTCAGGGAAACCCGGACCCACCCGTCCGGACGATTGTACTTGATGGCATTCTCGACCAGATTGCTGATGGCAAGAGTCAGACTGGTTTCATCCACCTCGGCGGTCACCGGCCGGTCATTTTCCATCAGCAGGTCAATGTTCTGCCGGGCTGCGATCGGGCGAAGCCGCTTCAGAATCAGATCGATCAGGTTATTGATATTTGTCTCTTTGATCGTCAGATTCTGTGCCTTCCGGTCCATCTTGACCAGAGACAGCAGGTCATTGATGATCTTGCTCTCCCGGTCGATCTCCTCCGTAATATCGACCATGAAATCCCGGTAGAGTTCATTGGGAACCTCCTCCTGGGCCAGCAGGGAATCCGCCAGCACCTTCATGGAAGTCAGCGGCGTCTTCAGCTCATGGGAGACGTTGGATACAAATTCCTGGCGGGACTCCTCCTGTGCGGAAAGACGTGCGCGCATCCGGTTGTAGGCGGAAGCCACCATCTGGGTCTCGGTATAGTCCGGAATCGAGATATCTTCATCCAGAAATCCGCCTTTGTCGTCGAAGGATGCGGTCAGCTTGTCAAAGGGGCGGACCAGAAGGCGGGATGCGTAGGCCGCCGCCAGGGCAGAGAAAAAGATCAGCACTGCCTGCAGAATCAACACCGTGGAGGAGAGTTTTGCCCTGCCTTCACGGATCTCATCCGTAGGAACGCTGATGATCATCAGTCCCTCGATCAGATCGTCCCCGCTGCCGGAAGCAACCGGCACGGTGATCTCCAGGAACCGCGCATTGCGGTTATAATTGGTTGCACTTTCCCCGGAAAAGCTGCGCAGCACTTCCGGCGCGACTATCACTTTCCCCTCATCCAGTCCGAACGTATCCCGGATAATCCGGAAACTGCGGTTAATGACGACAACCCGTCCGTTCCAGATATCCGCCAGCTGTTCCAGCTGCGTATCGCTCTCTTCGGAGGGCTGGTCGCTCAGATATCCCGTCTCGGCCAGCAGGGGCGAAATCATCTGCGCCCTGGAGCGGATCAGGGAAGACCGCTGATTGACAGACTGTTCCTCATAGCCGTGTAAAATCCCGTATTTTAAAATATAGGTCGGTATAATACCGACCAGCAAAAGGATGAGGAAAAGCTGCACGCGCAGACTTTTCCAATGTATTCCTCTGTTTTTTCTGACACTTGAAGCCATTGCATCAACCCTGGAAATAATAACCTACGCCCCACTTTGTGTGAACAAATTTCGGCTCGCTTGGATTCTGCTCGATTTTCTCGCGCAGACGCCGGATATGCACGTCCACGGTCCGGACATCGCCGGGCCCGGGATTTTCATAGCCCCAGACCAGGTTGAGCAGGCTCTCCCGGCTGTACACCTTGTTGGGATTAAACACCAAAAGTTCCAGCAGATCATATTCCTTCGCCGTGAGATTCACTTCCTTGCCTGCGATCGTGACTCTGCGGCCTTCCGCCTCCAGGGTCAGATCCCCTGCATGTACGACCCGTTCCTTCCGTTCCTGGGAAGGCTTCGGAGCGGTTCTGCGCATGATTGCCTTCAGGCGCGCTTTCACTTCAAGGATATTGAACGGCTTTGTGATATAGTCATCCGCACCGTACTCCAGACCGAGGATCTTGTCCAGATCTTCGCCCTTGGCCGTCAGCATGACAATCGGGACATCGGAAAACTCCCGAATCTGCTGGCATACCTGCATCCCGTCCAGTTTTGGCAGCATCAGATCCAGCAGTATGATATCGTATTCATTACTGCGGGCCAGTTCAAGCGCCTCTTCTCCGTCATACGCGCAGTCAACCTCCATATCGTCCTGTTCCAGACTGAAACGAATCCCTTTTACAATCAGTTTCTCATCGTCTACTACCAAAACCTTTTTTGCCATTTACAAGTCTCCTTAGCTTAAATCTGTCGCTCTCGAAATACGGTTTTCCCCGGAACATACCTTTCGAAACGCGGTTCTCCCCGGAACATGGCTTTCGAAACAGGGTTCTCCCCGGATCGTCCTATCCTGTTTTCACAGATGTACGGATCTTTTCGTACAGCGCCTCGCCGATGCCCGGAATGCTGCAGATGTCATGCGGGTCGGCGAAGGAACCATGTTCCTCCCGCCAGGCGATGATCGAATCCGCTCTGGCCTCGCCGATCCCCGGCAGCGTCATCAGCTGCTCTTTCCCGGCCGTATTGAGATCTACAAGGCCGTCATCTGCGAACCCGGCATCTGACGTTGTCCGCCCTGTCTCATCCGCTGCCGGCCAGAAGCCGTCGGTCCCGGCCTGTTTCTCCTCCTCCGGAATTCGGGCGGTTTCCTCCGCAGTTAAAACACGCAGTTTCTGTCCGTCGGCCACGGCAGCCGCCAGATTCAGATATTCCCGGTCCGCGTCCGGTGTAAACCCCCCTGCCGCTTCCACTGCATCGGCCGCTCTGGCCCCTTCCGGCAAATCATATACTCCCGGAGATCTGACCGCACCGCAGACAAAAACCACGCAGGCAGGCTCCGTTTCCTTCGCTGGTGTGTACATCTCCCCGCGGCTGGCCGCTTCGGTATATTCCACCGCGCCGGTTCGATCGGAAGCATCGGCATCCTCCGGCGGAGCAGCCGGATCCGCCGCAGCCCCGGCATTCGTACCGGCAAGTTCCGCAGCGTCAGCTGTTTTCGTACCGGCAAATTCTGCCGCATCAGCTGTTTTCGTACCGGCCGGCTCCTCCCTGCCATATCGCAGGACCGGTTCGTCCCGGGCGCATCCGCTGCAGGCAGACACACACAAAAATGTCAGCACAAGCAGGAAACGTCCGCTCCAAAACCGTTTTTTCCGGCAGACGTCTCCGCTTCGTTTAAATACAAAAGTCATACATGACCCTCCTGTCTGTCATCGGAAACAGAACAGGCTCCCCCATCATGTATGACTATATTGTAACAAATCTGTAAAAATCTTTCAATCCGAAAATTCTTTCACGAGCGAGGAGACAGCGCGGCGGAAAGGCGGTCGATCATCTCATCGATATCTTCGGCAGTAATCACGAGCGGCGGGACCAGGCGAAGTACATTGTTTTCGGCGGAAAGGACAATCAGCCCTTCCTCCAGAGCCGCCTTTACGATCTCCCCTGCGCTCCGCCCAGTGACGACGAGGCCCTGCATCAGTCCGAGCCCCCTGCGCCCGGCAAAGCAGTCGAACCGTTCCGTCAGCCGGTCGAGCTGCTGCTCGAAATACGGTGTGATCTCCTTTACATGGGCAACAATCTGGCGCTCCTCGAAAAGATCCAGCACGGCGGAAACTGCCGCGCAGGCCAGCGGATTGCCCCCGTAGGTCGTCCCATGGTCTCCCGGAACCAGCGAAGCTGCCGCACATTTCTCATTCAGCAGAAATGCTCCGACCGGAACGCCGCATCCCAGCGCCTTGGCTGTGGTCATGATATCCGGTTTGACTCCATAGTGCTGCCAGGCGAACATTTCCCCGCAGCGTCCCATGCCGCACTGGATCTCATCCAGGATCAGCAGAATATCGTGTTCATCGCACAGCGCACGGACTTCTTTCAGGAATCCGGCATCGGCGGGGAAGATCCCGCCCTCGCCCTGGACAGTCTCCATCAGGATGGCGCAGGTTTTCTCATTGATCTGCGCTTTCACGCTGTCAATATCATTGAACTTAGCAAACCGCACGCCTCCCATCAGCGGACGGAAGGGCTCCTGGTAATGTTCATTCCCGGTCACCGAAAGCGCTCCGATGCTTCTGCCGTGGAACGACTGCTCCATCGCGATAATCTCATAGTCGCTGCGTTTTTCTTTCAGATATGCGTACTTTCTGGCCGCCTTGATCGCTCCTTCAATGGCTTCCGTCCCGCTGTTGGTGAAAAACACCTTGCTCATGGAGGCAGCTTTCGTGATCTTTTCGGAAGCATACGCCAGCGGACGGTGATAGAACAGATTGGATGTATGAATCAGCCGGTCGATCTGGTCCTTCAAAGCCTGATTGTATTCCTGGCATCCGTAGCCGAGGGCAAAGACCGCAATGCCTGCCCCGAAGTCCAGATATTCCTTTCCGTTTACATCCTTCAGATACACACCGTTCCCGCTCTCAAGCACAACCGGAAAACGGTTATACGTATGCAGGACATGCTCTTCCGTCATAGCCATATATGCCCGGCTGTCCATGCCGACACAATCCTTCATGTTCGTCTCTCCTTTTCTTCAATCCGCTGTGATCTGTGTCCCGACGCCCTTGTCCGTGAAAAATTCCAGCAGCAGCGCATGCTCGATCCGGCCGTCAAGAATATGTACCTTTCCGACGCCGCTCTCAATGGCGTCCACACAGCTCTGCAGCTTCGGCAGCATGCCGCCTCCCGCAAAACCGGAAGCGATGAATTCCCTTGCCTCGCCTGCGCTCATCGCGCTGATCAGCGTGGACGGATCCTTCGGATCCCTGTATACGCCTTCGATGTCGCTGAGGAATACAAGCTTGGCCGCTTTCATTTTGCTGGCCACCGCGCAGGCCGCATCGTCCGCATTGATATTGAAGGAGTGATATTCATCGTCGGATCCGATGGGACAGATCACCGGAATGAAGTCATTGTCCAACAGCGTATCCAGAAGCTGGGTATTGACTTCACGCACGGTCCCGACAAAACCGATGTCCTGACCGTCCGCAGCATATTTCTTATCCACGCGGAGTACGGTTCCGTCCTTGCCGCTGATCCCGACGGCTTTCAGACCGGTTTTCTCCATCATGGACACCAGACCCTTATTGACCCGGTTCAGCACCATTTCCGCCACCTGGATTGTATCGGCATCCGTCACCCGCAGTCCGCCGACAAAACTGGTCTCCAGGCCGACCCTGCCGATCCACTTTGTGATTTCCTTCCCGCCTCCGTGTACAATGATCGGCCGGAAGCCCACCAGCTTCAGCAGCGCGACATCGCGTATCACGCTCTTTTTCAATTCATGCTCCACCATGGCGCTTCCGCCGTATTTCACCACGATTGTTTTTCCGTGGAACTGGCGGATATAAGGCAGCGCCTCAATCAGAACATTCGCTTTTGAAAGGAGTACATCCATATTATCCATCGTTTTTTCTGCCTTTCTGTCACTCGTCTCAGGAACGGTAGTCCGCATTGATCGCAATGTATTCGTGGGTCAGGTCGCAGCCCCAGGCCGTGGCCTCGTCTTCTCCCTGATTCAGTTCGATCCGGGCCGTCACTTCCGGCGAGGAAAGAATCGCCGTTGCTGTCTCTTCGCTGTATCCGGTATCGATCCCCCCGTGAATGATCTGCAGGGAATCGGTGCCGTTCTCAAAGAACAGGTCCACCTTTTCGGGATCAAACTCCGCACCGGAATACCCCATCGCGCAAACGATCCGTCCCCAGTTGGCATCGTGTCCTGCGATGGCCGTCTTGACCAGGCTGGAGGATACCACGGACTTGGCCAGCTTCTCCGCCTGTTCCCGGGAAGCGGCGGACCGCACTTTGACCTCAAACAGGCAGGTCGCGCCCTCTCCGTCTGCTGCCATATGGCGCGCCAGATAGGTATTCACCGCATCCAGGGCCGCGCAGAATGCATCAAAATCATCGCCCGGCGCATCGATCACCGGGTTTCCCGCCAGCTGGCTTGCCATCACGATGCAGGTATCGTTTGTGGAGGTATCTCCGTCCACGGAAATCATATTGTAGGACGTTTTTACGCTGCGGCTCAGGGCTTCCTGGAGCATCGGCGCGCTGATGGCGCAGTCGGTCGTCAGGAAGGCAAGCATCGTGCACATATTGGGATGGATCATCCCCGACCCTTTGCTCATGCCTCCGATCGTAACCTCATGGCCGCCGATCACCGTTTTCACGGCGATTTCTTTCTTTTTCGTATCTGTGGTCATGATGGCGCGGGCGGCATCGGTCCCGTGGGCGGCATCTGCTGCCAGACCGGCGGAAAGCACATCGATGCCGGCAAGGATCTTATCCATCGGAAGCTGTGCGCCGATGACGCCGGTGGATGCCGTCAGCACCAGCGAAGGATCGATCTGCAGGGCACGGCCGGCCTCCTCACTGATCCGGCGGCATGCCTCCATGCCTTCTTCTCCCGTGCAGGCATTTGCCACGCCGCTGTTCACAACAACCGCCTGGGCGCAGCCCTGCTCCCGGACAATTCGCTGATCCCATTTGACCGGGGCCGCCTTCACCAGATTGCTGGTAAAGGTACCCGCACATGTGCAGGGCACTTCGCACATCAGCATGGCCATGTCCAGGTTTCCGTTCTTTTTAATGCCCGCGCAGACGCCCGCCGCCGAAAAGCCCCGGGCGCTGGTGACTCCGCCTTCAAACGGAAGGATTTCCTCTGTATGATTCATATGTCTCTTCTCCTGTATGTGCATATGTTTCTTTTCTTCTATGTGTTTCTTTTCTTCTATGAGTTTCTTTTCAGCCATGCGTTTCATTTCCGTTTTGAGCGCATCGCGCGCCCAGAGCCGCGTGCTGCGCGGTTTCCGAAGGAAGCCTTCCTCTTCGCAGCACTGCGATCCGCCGGAGCCTATAAGGAAACACTGGTTTAATCCGTGTTTCCTTAGATAGTACCTTAAAGAAACGCCGGCGGCATCATCAGTCCGGTCTGCTCCTCCAGGCCAAACATCAGGTTCATGTTCTGGACCGCCTGCCCGGCAGCGCCTTTTACAAGGTTGTCGATGGCTCCGATGGCAATGATCCGGCCGGTGCGCTCATCGATCCGCCAGCCGATGTCCACAAAATTACTTCCCTGGACCCATCTTGTCTCCGGGAGATCTCCTTCCCCGCGCAGACGGATGAACCGCTCTTCTCCGTAGCAGTTTTCATAGGCTTCCCGGATCTGCTCTGCCGTGGCGCCATCCTTTAAAGATGCGTAGCACGTCGCGAGAAGCCCCCGGTTCATGGGAACCAGATGGGGCGTGAAGGAAAGCTTCACGGCCTTTCCGGAAAGATCCCCGGAAGCATAGGACAGCTGTTCCTCGATCTCGGGCGTATGGCGGTGCGTCGTCACGCCATAGGCTTTGATGCTCTCGTTGACCTCGCAGAACAGGTTGGGCACCTTGGCGCTTCTCCCGGCTCCCGAGGTGCCGGATTTTGCGTCGATAATGATCGTCGCAGGATCGATCAGTCCTTCCTTTACCAGCGGATACAGCGTCAGAATCGAGCAGGTCGTATAACATCCCGGATTTGCCAGCAGCCGTGCGGACCGGATCTGTTCCCGGTTGATCTCGCAAAGACCGTACACGGCTCGTTCCAGAAAGCCGGGAGCCTTATGTTCGATCCCATACCATTTTTCATAAACGGCACGGTCCTTCAGACGGAAATCTGCGCTCAGGTCAATGATTTTTGCCTTTTTGAGCAGATCCTCGTTCATCCGTCCCGCACAATATCCCTGCGGGGTGGCGGTAAAGATCACGTCCGCTTCTTCAGCCAGCGTTTCCAGATCTTCACTCATACATGTCTCATCGACCATGCGGAAGAAATTTTTATAAATGCCGGCATATTCCTGTCCGGCATAGCTGCGGGACCCGTACCAGACGACTTCTGCCTGCGGATGGTTCAGCAATATGGAAGCCAGATACGCTCCGGCGTAACCGGTGGAACCGATGATTCCTGCTTTTATCATAAACTGGTGCTCCTTCTTCATTATTTCTTTTTATATTTTTTCTCTCTGTATTTTTTCCGATCGGCTTTCGATCGTTCTTTCGATAAGCTATCATACCCTACATCCACCGGATAGTAAAGACCTTTTTCATGTATTTTTATACATATTTTATGCATAATCATAATTTATCTTCGCATGATTTCACAAAACAGAAAATAGGGCTTGCATATTTATTACGTTTGCTTTATAGTACAGGAGGATAAAAAAGATGAACACCAATCGAAGGAGATGGACTATGGATAAGGAAAAAGTAATTCTTGCTTACTCAGGCGGACTGGATACAACGGCACTGATCCCGTGGCTGAAAGAGACCTTCAACTATGAAGTCGTCTGCTGCTGCATTAACTGCGGTCAGGGCAATGAGCTCGATGGTCTTGAGGAGCGGGCAAAGCTGTCCGGCGCTTCCAAATTATATATTGAAAATATCATTGATGAATTCTGTGACGACTTTGTCATGCCCTGTGTGAAAGCCGGCGCCGTTTATGAGCATAAATATCTCCTCGGCACCTCCATGGCCCGCCCGGCCATCGCAAAGCGCCTGGTGGAAATCGCCCGCAAGGAAGGCGCCACCACGATCTGCCACGGAGCCACCGGCAAAGGCAACGACCAGATCCGTTTCGAGCTCGGCATAAAGGCACTGGCTCCGGAT
>CACXHD010000107.1 GCA_902767335.1 uncultured Lachnospiraceae bacterium | reverse complement strand
TTCTTCCGCAACATAGTTGGGTTCTGCTCCTGTTCCGCTGATCACCGGTCGGTTCAGATTGTTCCAATGATTGCCGTCAGAATGAAGCCAGTTTACCCAATACTTCGTCGTCAGGGAAACATCTCCCTGGACATGGAGGACCGTCAGTCTTCTGCTTCTCCCGTCGATGCCGATCTGTTCAAAAATATAGTTTTCTGTCACAACAACTTCATCACCAATCCAGCCTTCATAGGTTTTATCGCCCACCGTCAGGTGCCAGTTGAAATTTCTTTGCCACTCATCATCCCATTCGATAACAATTGTATCTCCCGTTACGGTCTGGGATACAGGCGTTCCATACTTTACTCCGCCGTCTTCCACCGTCATCTGAACCGTCACGGTATGATTTCCGGAAGCTTCTCCCTCTTCCTCGACCATATGTTTCCTGAGAAGCTGGACGGTCGCAGCATTGTTTCCGCCGTTTATCTCCTTTCCGGAAGCATCCAGCCATTTTTTCACGACCGATATTTCACCGGATTTTGCATTTGCTATTTCTGTAACTGCAGCTTCTGACCCGTCACCAAGGATCGTAATCTTTGATGCTTTTGTCTGGTCTTTCGAATCCTCAATGACAACCTTATAGATGGTGTCATCCAGCTCGTAATCATCCGGTGCTTCCGTTTCCTTCATGTAATACGTTCCAACACGAACGTTCTCGAAAGAAACGATCCCGTCTGCATCCGATCGTGCTGACCATACCGGATGTCCTTCTGTATCAAGATCCGTCGCAGGGACCGTACATGCCTCATCCTTGTAAAGTGTAAACACAGCCCCCTGCAGCGGCTCTCCTGCCCCATCTACCTTTTCGAAATCAACATTTCCGAAATCCGGAGTAAATCTGTTTTCGAAATTGACAAAACTGATGTCTGTCTTTTCGGTTGTATAGGTGTCATCGGTATAATATGTCTTTGAAATACCATATCTGACGATCTCCTGACCGCTTGCACTGGTTTCCGTCCAGGATGTAACCCTGCCAGTCATATAATACACGGTTCCATCATAGGTCACCTGATCTTTGACAAACCCTCCTGCTGACTTCTGAGCATCTGTTGCCGAAGCCCATGTTATGCCATTCGAATTTACCGCGTCATCCGGAACCATCTCGCGAATGATATACTTATATACCGGAGAGTTGCCTTCGTCCGCGTCATGCATATCCATCTCGGAAATGGATGCTGTGCCAAAATTGATATTTCCGTCTTCCGATACACCTGTGATATAAACCTGTGCATTCACAGTTCCGGATGACAGCGCAACCGATACATTATCCTCATAATGCGGGGATGCCACGGTCCCTTCTCCGGTTCCGCTTGCATGCGGCATGATTGCATCAGAGGTCGTATCTTCCTGTACTAACTCATATTTTCCCGTTGCATCATTCTTTACGGAACGATACTTTCCATCCAGTCCGATTAATTCAAACTGGAACTGATCTCTTGTAAGGAGATCGGACTCGTCCTCACCATAATAGGACTTATGTGCGGTAAAGTCTGCCGTAGAAACCAGATTGTAATGAATATACAGGTTGGACTCACCGCCGCCGCGTTCGAGGTAGAAGAAATCAAAGGAATGATAGGAATTCGCCTTAAAGGTATGTCCATCAAAATTCGCTTCTATATAAGCCTCAATTTCCGCCTCTGTTTTTCCCTGATCCCGCAATCCGGTTCGAAACAGGTCATCCAGATATTTATCGTCTGATCCGGAGATGCTCACTTTGCCCATCTGGAAATTGATATCAACTTCTGTACGATTATGAATGCCTCCGGCATCTCCCACCAGGATTCCATCCACATAGATCCACACATCGTCGTCCCCGGAAAACTCAAACTGCATCGGTTTGAGTACACCGGACGGATTGAGTACCTGACCGCCCGTCGGCATGGAAAACTGTGTATTCACATGCATGCCTGTCCAGAAATTCTGGGTTCCGAACGGCCAGAACCCACGGATTTCCGAATTGGACGAAGTCTGCTCGGTCAGAGTGAATGTCTTATCTCCTGTATGAAATGCTGCAGCATAGTCACGGCTGTCGTATGTATAATATCCATCCTTGTCCACATACAGAAGCTGATTGACGCCCGAATAACTGGCTTTTCCATCATGAGAGATGCCCGGGTCGAACAGATACGCCAGGGATTCCCCGGTTGTGCCGATTGCCTGATTGTTTGTCAGGATGGGATATCCGTTATACAGATTGTTCTGAACGATTCCGGTAAACGGATTCGGGCAGTTCCAATTCCAGGTATATTGATCGCCAGTATAACTGTTCAGACCATCCCGCATGTCCAGATTGACGCTCTGCCATGCATTTCCTGTTGTCCCGATCTTATTTCCGTTATATACCGTACCTGCCCAGGCCGGGGAAAACTTCAGAGCATGACCATGTGCCGTATCCGCTGTACTGGAGTTGATTCCTTTATTGTTTCCGGTTCCGTTCAGCGGCCTGTCATCTCCTGCCTGATCGGCTCCCTGTCCCTGGTTCAGATCTCCCCAGCCGTCTCTTCCGACAAGGTTCTGGCTCACAATCCAGTAATCAAACAGATCAATCGTCGTTCCTGCAGGATTCGAGATTGTCTGCACCACATCGCCGTTCATAACTGCATCCTGTGCATCCGTCACCAGAATATCAAAGGATTCTCCGGTTTTCATTGTAACCGTCAGCGTTTCTCTTGTATCAAATGCTTTCAAGCTGATCAGGATCCAGTCGCCTGCTGTATATTCCTTCGCATTCAATGCCAGTACTTCGGATTGTTTCATTCCCAACGGGTAAGTGGGAAACAGCTGCAGTTCTGTCTTGATCTGCCCTGCGGTCGTATCCTTTTCCACTTTTGCCGGAACGACCAGTTCTGTATTGCTGAAAGTGACAGTCTCAATGTCATTCATAAATCCATCAAGTTTGTCTTCTGTGCTTTCATATACATGAAGCACTTCAATCAATGCCCGCAGGCTGACCGTATCTGCCCCCTGCAGAGTGAAGCCATATGTTTTTCCATCCACCTCATACAGGAAGTCCACGGTATACACCACAGCATAGACCGAGAACTGATCCGTTTCGAATTCCACCGTCTGTTTCGCTGCGAGCTCTTCCGTCCAGCCGTCTTCTACGGTTTCCCAATCCTCTGTGAGCATTCCTGCATCGTTTCCGTCCAGGGTCTCCCCATCCTCTGTGAACGTTTCCGCTGCGTCTGCTTCTGCGGCTTCCCAATCTTCCGTCAGCGCTTCTGCCTCGTTCTCCTCTGCGATTTCTTCCGTGGACGCTTCTGCCGCGGCTTCACCTTCCGAAGACGCAAACATGATATGCGTCTTATCACCGGACTGGTAAACGGACGTATTTTCCACCGTCGAAGCGGTGCCCGCGTCGTCCAGATGTACGACGACCGTGTCTTCATTCTTCTGGCGCTGATCCGTTACAATGCGCACTTTGATCGGCAGCTTCGGTTCGATTTCCTCACCGGACGCGTTCCGGAAAGAAATGTCAACCGCCTGGATCCGGCAGATCGTTGCAGCGGAGTTTTCCTCTGTCACGGCACCGGCAATGTCTTCCATGTTCTTCTGATCTTCCACCGGCGTCACCTTCATAGAGGTATGTTCCGGGAAGGCTCCCTCCGGAGCATTGATGTAAACAGATACGTCTCCTTCATAAGCAAACGTCTGAGCAGGATAGGTTTCAGAGAGTTCTGTCTCCGCTTCAGCAATCTCTTCGAACTCTGTTTCTGTTTCCATTTCTGTTTCATAAAGGGACTCGCCTGCCGATTCCGTCTCTTCTTCCGTCTCAGCTTCTGTTTCTTCCTCTGTCATTTCCTCGAAAACGGACTCCATCGCCAGTTCGGTGTCCTCTTCCGTTTCTGCTTCTGTCATATCTTCGAAAACGGATTCCTCTGCCGGCTCTGTCTCTTCCTCGGTCATTTCCTCAAAAACGGATTCATCTGCCGGTTCGATCTCTTCGTCTGCTGCCTCTTCCGTCTCCTCCTCGGTCATTTCCTCAAAAACAGATTCATCTGCCTGTTCCGTCTCTTCCTCTACGAACCCCGGTTCCGTCTCTTCTTCCCGGTTCTGGTGTACCGGATCTTCTTCGAACGCGTATCCCGGATCTTCTGCTTCGAACTGGTACTTCGGATCTTCCGTTTCGAACGGCTGCTCTGATTCTTCCTCGGTTTCGCTCTCTGTCAGAATGACCGGATTTATCTCATCCAGAATATATTCGTCAATCTTCTGTTCTTCAGAAGTTCGAATATCCGCAGTTAACGTCTCGGCGATCTGAAGTTCTTCTGTTGCGTTATCAGAAGTCAGTGTATCCTCCGTTATGATCTCAGAGGTCTGTTTATCCTCCGCTATAGTCTCAGAAGTCTGTGTATCCTCCGTTATGATCTCAGGATCCTGTGTATCTTCCGTTACGATCTCAGAAGTCTGTGTATCCTCCGTTATAACCTCATCAAGCACAAATCCTTCAATGATGAACGGATCTGCTGCGCTGTCTGTTCGATCTGTTTCCTGTCCTGTGATGAAGCCGTCAAATCCATCAAATGCATTTCCAAGAGAATCATCGTCCGGATTCGTATCCGAAATATAGGTGAAGCCATCAGACATGGTTTCATCTGTAACGCCATCCGCCAGATCCATATCGACGACAGGATCCGGATCGACGATGCTTTGATCGCCAGTATCATTCACGCACAGCACACCAAAATCTGCGGTTCCGTGCATCAGATCATCCGTTTTGAAAAGGATCTGGGAGATGCTGCCATCCATGCGGCGTTCAACAAGTACTTCCTTTTCGTCATAAATATGCCAGCTTCCATCCGACCAGGAGATTACGATCAGCCAGTCTGCCTGACCAAGAATACTGCCGGTCCGGAAGTCAATTGTCGGATCCAGAGTCTCCTCATACTTGTCAAATGTCAATGAAATTTCTGTTCCAGTGAGGCCGATCGCATCCGCTCCCAGTGTAATATTCCAGAACCGGCCGTCTGTCACCTTATAATCCGCAGCAGCCGGATCGAACAGGTTTCTGCTGGTTTCATTCTTCGCACTGCTGTAATATCTTTCAAAATCCGCATCTTCGATTGGCTGAAACGTCAGGCTTGTATCCGAAGAGACGCTCTCCTGAAACTCAAGCTCAAGTTCGACATCCCCATACTGCGCAAAAAGGTCATATACCGGATATCCGGAGGAGAAAGAGTCCGCATCGGACAGGAGCATCCCTGCCGGATCTGCATCTTCAGTGAATGCTGCAGATACCGGTTCCTGATCGATGAATAATCCCTGATCCGTGGTATCGTCAAAGGATAATACCGTGCCTTGTGCCTGGTCTTCCAGGATCCGGCCGTCGACAGCAAATTCTGAGAATGCATCCGAGAGGCTGACTGCAGTCGAATCCGATGTGGAACCGGAAACATCATCCACGTCCTGCGTGAAAAACCCGTCCTCAGATGTCAGCAGATCAGATACAGGCAGATCAGCTGTCTGTACATCAGAGAAAAACGAATCGGACAGCAGCACATCGGATGTCTGTGTGTCAGAGATATCGGTATCAGAAGTATCGGAAGAAGTCAGTGTATCAGAGTAATCATAAGAATCGGATAACAGCAGATCGGACCGGTCATCCTCTCCTGTCCACAGGTCTGCATCGTTCGTATCTTCAAAATAGATCCCGTCCATCTCAGAAGCTTTTTCATACTCCAGCGAAAGCGCCGGCAGTACCAGACTGTACGTTGTTGTAAATACAACCGCAAAGACCATACTGACAGAAAAAGCCTTGTATGCCTTTGAATGCTTCTTTCCTTTCAAAATATTGGAGACTTGATTTCTGATTTTGTCCAGTTGAGTCATCTTTTATCACCTCCTAGTCTTCCTTCAGGGATGATCATTCAGGTATTTCTGCACCTGCGAAATGTGCCTGTAATCGTGTAACCGAATCTCTTTCATTCGTTTACGATAAAACCGTTCATTATATGACAATCCAATCCCGAAATGGATATCTTTTCTGATATATACTCTACTCAAGTACGGTAACATACGTAGTAACATGCCCGGATACATTTTTGTAATATTTCCGATAATATCATTCCGGTTCCATATAAAACATCAAGTTTCTGGTTCATTTTCAGCATTTATTTATTATATTTATGAAATCTTTCTTAAATTTTGAAACATTCATTTCCATCAAAACACCGCGGTCGATTTCCCGCGGGCATACAATTTCCTTTTTTCTTTTTCAATTTTCATTATTCAGATCTGTTTTCAGCATCGCCGTATTCGTCTCGTCATACTGCTGTGACGTCATCTTTAACAATTATTTATCAAAGTCAGAGAAAACGGTTGACAAAACGTCCATGCAATCTTTACTATTAGTTTGTCCATGCTAATTATGTTGCACAAAATGAAGGAGGATAAACCTATGCCCAACTCATTGTTCGACAAGACCATGCTTGGCAGCATGAAACTGAAAAACCGCATCTTCATGTCCCCCATGGGTACAACCGGTGAAGCAGACGGCTCTTATTGCAGCGAAGGAATTGATTACTTCGAAGAAAGAGCCAAGGGCGGTGCCGGCCTGATTATCACCGGTGCAAATGTTGTTTCCACGAAATATGAGCCCAGACCCTGTACCGAGCTTTCCGATTTCCATCATGTGGAACGTCTGAATATGCTGATCGACCGCTGTCATCACTACGGGGCAAAGGTTTGTGTACAGCTCTCTCCCGGTCTTGGCCGTCAGCAGTTCACGGATCCGTACACCGCTCCCTACAGCGCAGGCAGCGTCAGCTCCTTCTGGTTCCCGGATCTGATCTGCAAACCCTTTGCGGTTGAAGATATCAAGTATCTGGTTGAGCGGATCGGCTATTCCGCCTCTCTCGCTGTCATGGCCGGTGCCGACGCCGTCGAGCTTCATGCTTACGGCGGATACCTGCTGGATCAGTTCCAGTCCGTTCAGTGGAACAACCGGACAGACGAGTACGGCGGAAGTCTGGAAAACCGTATGCGTTTCTCTCTGGAATGCATCGAAGCTATCCAGAAGAATGTTCCGAAGGATTTCCCGATTCTGGTCAAATTCACCCCGATTCAGAGAGTGGAAGGCTTCCGCACCATCGAAGAAGGAATCGAGATGGCCAAAATCTTCGAAAAGGCCGGCGTTACGGCGCTCCACGTCGATACCGGATGTTATGAAGAATGGTTCCAGGCCATCACCACAGTCTACAGCAAAGACGCTCATAAAACCGATGCGCAGAAAGCCATCAAGGAAGTTGTCAGCATCCCGGTGCTTGGCGACGGCAAACAGCTGAAACCGGAAGTCGCGAAGAAGACGGTTGAAGACGGCATCGTCGATTACCTTGGTCTCGGCCATCAGATGCTGGCGGATCCGTACTGGCCGAAGAAAGTCCAGAGCGGACATACCGAAGACATCACTCCGTGTATCGGATGTAATGAATGTCTGCTGGCAGGCTTCTCCGGAAAGCATTATTACTGTGCAGTCAATCCCCTCTGCTATGCGGAGAAATCCTTCAGTCTTCCGAAACCGGACGGCAGCGTGAAGAATATCCTGATCATCGGCGGCGGCCCGGCCGGCATGGAAGCAGCCATTGCGGCAAAGAAACGCGGCTGGAACGCGACCCTCTGGGAGAAGGAAGCCCGTCTTGGCGGAACCCTCTGGGCAGCAGGCGGCCCGGATTTCAAGTCCGATGTACTTCGTCTGATCCGTCATCTGGAGATTCAGTGCTACAAGCTGGGTGTGGATATTCATCTGAATACCGCTGCTACACCGGAGAACATTAAGGGCGGAAACTATGACAAAGTCATCCTTGCAGCCGGTTCCTCCCCTGCCATGCCTCCGATCGAGGGGATCGAGACAACGACGCTCGTCAGCGATTATCTGACGCATCAGGCAGCTGTCGGCAGGAAAGTTGTTGTCATCGGCGGCGGTCTGGCCGGTACCGAGGCAGCCTGCGACATCGCCCCGAATGCGGATGAAGTCACCATCGTGGAGATGCTTCCGGATATCCTTTATACCGCTGCACATTGCCTGAACAATGATCAGCATCTGCGGAAAATGGTGAAGGAGCGCGGCGTGAAGGTTGAAGCCGGTGCGAAGGTTCTGAAAATCACACCGGACAGCGTCACCTTTGAAAAGGACGGCGAACAGAAGACCATCGCCTGCGATTCCGTGCTGAACGCAGCCGGCTTCCGTCCGAACAACCAGCTGGAGGATCTGCTTGAGGCCGAATATGATGACGTAACGGTTGTCGGCGATGCCATCGCTCCGAGAAAGATCCTGACTGCGGTTCACGAAGCATATCATGCAATCCGTGTAATGGAATAAGGTCCATACAGTAATAGAAAGGAGCAACCGATGACAGATATTGAGAAACTGCTTGCGATTGAAGAGATCCGCCAGCTTCGCCCGAAGTATTTCCGGTTGATCGATTCCAAAAATTTTGACGAGCTCCCGGATGTATTTTCAAAAGATACCTGGTTCGACTCCAGCGATGCGATCTGCGATCCGATCAAGGGCCAGTATCCCGGCTTCCCGAAAGCGGAAATCGCCAGAGGCCGTGAAGCGGTTGTCCAGTCCATCATTGCCGGACTTCCTCCCGCGCTGCAGAGCTGCCATATGTGCAATGTCGGCGAGATCGAAATCACCTCTGACACGACGGCAAAGGGAATCATCGGTCTGACCGACCGTCTCCTGATGCCCGGCGCACTTGCCTCCGCCGGATACGGATACTACTATGACGAGTATGTCAAAGAGGACGGCAAATGGAAAATTGCCGGTGCCACACTGAAACGCAAACGCGTCATCTTCGAAGATGACAAGGGCAACGGCGTCTGATTTGGAAATCTTTTCAAAGGAATTTCATGAGATTTTCATGAATACGAGAAAAGGCTGAGTAAAGATAAAGAAGGGGCTGCCGCATTTATTTACATGAATGCGGCAGCCCCTTTATGAGATTTTTTCACAGGCGCTTTCGGTCTTTTTTATTTATCCAGAACTTCTACAAGTTCAATGGTGAAATTCAGTTCCTTTCCGGCCATCTCATGATTTGCGTCAAAGGTGATGGTCGTTTCATCCTTCGCCTTGACGGTAACCGGGAACGGCTGTCCCGCCATGTTCTGCAGATACGCACGGTCTCCGGCCGACAGCTGTTCCGCCCCGGGCAGCTGCGCCAGTTCCACCGTAAAAATGGCTGCCGGATCCACTTCACCGTATGCCTCTGAAGGCATCAGATGAACATCCACTTTCTGCCCGACATCCATATTGGCAACCGCCGCATCAAATCCCCGGATCATCATGCCGGCGCCGCAGACAAACTCCAGCGGTTCACCGCGGTCGTAGGATGAATCGAACTGGGTTCCATCATTGAATGTCCCTCTGTAATGCGTCCGGCAGGTCTTTCCCACATTTTTCCCTTCGATACCCGAACCGCAGGATTCATGACAGCTGCCGCTCCCGCAGCCTTCTCCGTCATGACCGCAGGAATCCCCATCTCCATGATCATGGCAGGAATGCCCTTCCCCGTGATGATTGCAGTTGGCGCCGGTATTGATCAGTTCTCCTCTCAGGTAAGCTTCCACAGCTTCATCCGCATCTCCGGATGCACCTGCGCAGAGTTCAATCCCCTGCTCCTGAAGCGCCATCTGGGCGCCGCCTCCGATTCCTCCACAGATCAGTACATCGATCGCATGCCGGCTCAGAAGTCCTGCCAGCGCACCGTGTCCGCTTCCGTTTGACCCGAGCACCTCGGATTTCACAATCCGCCCGTCCTCAACATCGTAAACTTTAAACTCCTCCGTATGACCGAAATGCTGGAAGATCTGTCCGTTTTCATACGTCACTGCTATTTTCATATGTCTGCTCCAATCTTTATATTTTCCCGACATTATATCATCATTGTGCCGAAAAAGCCATAGGGGAGACAGGGGACGGTTCTGTGTCTCCTCCCGTCCTCGGTCTCCCCCTGCTCTCTCGTTAAATATCTTCCGGCACAGAGGCTTCCGGTTTGTCCGTATCAAACTCTTTGGGCGCATAGCCTCCATTTTTCCTATGCTGCCGGACGCAGGCTGTCAGGAGATATTCAATCTGGCCGTTTACCGAGCGGAAATCCGCTTCCGCCCATGCGGACAGTTCATCGTACAGTTGCTCGCTCAGTCGAAGCGGTATCTGCTTTTTTGCCACGGCCTCACCTCAGCTTTCATAAACAGCGAATCAATACAGGCTTCCGGAATTGACAATGGGCTGTGCATCATGGTTGCCGCACAGAACGACAAGCAGATTGGAAACCATGGCTGCCTTGCGTTCCTCGTCCAGATCGACGGTTCCGTTTTCTTTCAGGCGATCCAGCGCCATCTCGACCATACCGACGGCACCGTCCACAATCATCTTCCGCGCATCGATCACGGCCGAAGCCTGCTGGCGCTGCAGCATGACCGCTGCGATCTCCGGTGCATAAGCCAGATAGGTGATTCTCGCTTCAACGATTTCCAGACCGGCCTCTTCCACCTTTTCCTGGATCATCTGGCGGATCCGTTCCGCGACAACCGTCGTTGACCCCCGCAGCGATCCGTCGTCTGCATGGCCGTCCCCGGTGGTATCGATGCCCGGCGCCATATCATAGGGATAGATCTTGACAATGTCACGAACCGCGGTATCACACTGCAGAGACAGATATTCTTTATAATTGTCCACATTGAAGACCGCTTTCGCTGTATCCTTCACCTTCCAGATGACAGCCACGGAGATCTCCACCGGATTTCCGAGTACGTCATTGACCTTCTGCTTTGCATTGCTCAGCGTCATCGCCTTCAGGGAAATCTTTTTGCTGACAATTTCAGTCGTCTTCTCGCCCGTCGTCAGAGTCAGCAGCTTCGGCGTATGGGAACTGTCCACATCGCCGCTCTGCCCCAGTTTCGTCCGTGCGGCCGGGTTCACGGCCGTGCACAGCGGGTTGACGAAATAAAATCCGTCTCCCTTCAGGGTACCGATATACTTGCCGAACAACGTAAGAACCAGCGCTTCCTGCGGTTTTAAAACTTTCAGTCCAAGGAACGGAAACCATCCGATCGAAAGCCAGATCAGACTGACAACAAAGACCGGAACCACCGGACCGTCATTCGTCCCCGCAACACAGGACCATACCAGAGCCCCGATCGCTCCCAGATAAAGCACGATCGTAAGCAGAAGCACGGCAAAACCGTTTTTCCTGGTGGAAAGATTTTTCTCAGTCATAGGAACCTCCTCTTTAATCATATGAAAACAGGATTTGTTTTATATTGATATCATATTGATATCACTTTATATTATGCTTGTCAATCCTTTTTTGCCAAATTCTCAGAAACATCAGGAGGAGATAGGGGACGATTCTCTCCCCACCGCATCCTCACTGCATCCTCACTGTATCCCCGGTGTTTCCTCATGACTTCGCGAGATTCCATTTGTCATGTATTCGACACACCAATCCACTGCAGAATTGCCCGCAAAGAAGAAGCAGGAATCAAAAAGAGTCAGGAGATACGTCCTCTGACTCCATCTGTCCCCTGACTCCATCCAGCATCACGAAATTGTCTCTGTCTCCCATTGCCCTTGTGTTCTGAAGCAATGCTTATTTTCCGATCGTAAACTCGATCACGGTCCCCCCGATATCCGACTCTTCTTCATCCTCGGCTTCCTCGTCCAGATCGATTTCATCCTCCTCGAGAGCGTCGACTGCATCCCCGATGGAATCAATTGCATTGTCCAGGCTGTCCAGAGCATCCTCCAGAGCGTCGAGTGCATCCGAGTCCTCTTCTTCCTCATCAATCTCATCCGCGATCTCCGCCAGCATGTTTTTCATCTCCTCCAGAGCGTCCGAGATCTGAAGCAGCTTTTCTTCCGTATCCGCAAGTTCCGAAATATCAATCATCATCGTCGTTTTCCTCTCTGTCTTAATCAGAAGCTGCAACCCTTTTGAATCAGATCATCATCGCCGTTTCTCTCTGGCTCAGGAATATAGCCGCACGGTGAGGTTGTCCTGGTAAAAACTGTTTGTCGCAAAGTCTTCTTCCGAGATCTCAAGCTTCCCCTTGTACGACCTGGCCGCATAACGGTTGGGATCATAAGCTTTCCCGCTGACCTTTACCCACGCATGCAGCGAACCGCCAACATGGATTTCAACCTGTCTCAGTCCGGCCGCCTTGCACAGATAAGCAAAGGCCACCGCATAACGGTCACATTCATAGTGGAAATATCGGCTCACATAGCGTGCGTAGCAGTCCTCCGCCATGATAATGTCCCAGCCGTCGCTGAAATTGTCCCAGTCTTCTCCCTTATAGGTGAACCTGTAGATTTCCTTCGCGATCGCTTTCAGTTTTTTTGCTCCGTCCCAGGTCGGTTTTGTTATCTTATCCGCCCAGAGCGTGTAATTGACCAGTACCTTTGCCAGACGTTTGGACATCGGCGCGGAGACATCCGCACGCCCCTTTCGGTCCAGCCGCAGGCGGTCCACCATCTGGTTCTTCAACATGTAGCCCTTTTTCCCGGGTGTCATTCCAAAGCGGTAATACTTTCCCTTGATTTTTCTCCATCCGACCAGCTGATGACCGCGCTCGTCAAAATAGTAATACTTTTTCCCGATTTTGGTCAGGCCCTTCGCCTTTTCGCCTTTGGAGTTATAGTAATAATAGTAATCATTACTCTTCAGCTTCCACTTATTCTTCGTTTTCTTCGATGCCGCAAGCGCCGGAACCGCCAGCAGAAGCATCAGAAGCATTCCGATCCCGGCTGTCAGTAATATCCGTTTTAAGTGTCCCGTTCTCTTTCCCGTCTTTGTCATGTAAATGAAACCCCCAAGCAAAGATGTGATGTCCATGTTTCGAAACCTTGTTTTCAGGACCATGTTTTCGAATCCGTGTTCCCTTAGAATCCTAACACAAACCCTGCCGGATTACAACTCGGAAGTTTCCCGGCACGGGCATTCTCGGAAGTTCCCCGCACGGGCATTCGTATACTGCTTTCCGCAGCCAGTAGGAAGCATCGCAGTTGTGCAGAGATTTCAGTGACAATCCATTGTTTCCTGTGCTATGATGAGATATCTCAGAGATTTTTCAGAGCTGCACCCGGCGTTTTTTCCGTGCAAAGCGCGGTGCAGACTGCAGTATCCCTTTTGACCCTGTCTTTCAGATACACTCTGCATTGCCGGAGAATTCTTTCAGATAACACGGTATTGCCGGTGAATCATTGCAGGCTCTCATCTCTAATCTCTGATCTCGAATATTATGAATCATGTATGTCCGTGACTACGAATGATATGACTTTAGAAAGGAGGCACCCTTTTGAAACTGACTGTCATCGGCGGCGGCGGTGTCCGCTCCATGTTTCTCGCAAAAAGCATTGCTCAGCAGGCCAAGGCCCTGTCCATCACAAATCTTACCTTTATGGATATTGACAGCGAAAAGCTGAAGATCTACGGAGGACTTGCGCAGGAAGTCGCAAAACGGCTGAACCCGGATCTTCCGCTGTACCTGACCGAAGACCCGGTGGAAGCGGTGCGCGATGCAGATTATGTGATCACGACCATCCGCGTCGGCGGCGATCATATGAGAGTTCTCGATGAGCGGATTGCCCTTGCCTGCGGCGTTCTCGGCCAGGAAACGACCGGCGCTGCCGGGCTATCTTTTGCCATGCGCTCGGTTCCGGCCCTCGCCGGATACTGCGAACTGATCCGCCAGTATGCGAAGCCCTCCGTAAAGGTCTTCAACTTTACCAACCCCGCCGGCGTCGTATCCCAGACGCTGCGGGATATGGGGTATGATTTTACCTTCGGAATCTGCGACGCTCCCAGCGGAATCCTGCGCCAGTTCGCGCAGCTTTTGAATACCGATCCCGAAAATGTCAAAGGCGAATGCTATGGTCTCAACCATCTCTCCTTCTTTCCCGAAATCCTGGTCGACGGGAAAAATGTCGTGCCGGAGCTGATCGAGAGGGATGACACCTACGAGCGGACTGATATGCGGTTCTTCGAAAAGGATCTCCTGCGGCATCTGGGATGCGTTCTGAATGAATATCTCTACTACTTCTATTACCGGGAACAGGCCGTGGATCATATCCTCCATGCGCCGCAGACCCGCGGGGAAACCATCGAGACGATCAACCGGGAAATGACCAAAGAGCTTGCCGCCATCGACGTACATAAAGACTTTGACAAAGCCCTTGCGGTTTTTGAAAAATGGTATGGCCGGCGGGAGAACGCCTATATGGCAAGCGAAACCGGGATCCGCCGGGACAAGCCCTGGAGTTTTGACCTGTACGCGCCGGATGCCGGCGGATATGCCGGCGTCGCGCTGAACTATATGAATATCATCCGGGCCGGAAAGAAAGGCACCATGATCCTGTGTGCGCCAAACCGCGGCGCGATCCCCACGCTTCGGGACGAGGACATCGTGGAGATCACCTGCGATGTAACGCAGGACGACTGCATACCCCACGCCGTCAAAAATCCGGATCCCCGTGCGCTGGAACTGATCCGACGTGTGAAGGCGTACGAAAACTATGCCTCCTCGGCCATCCGCAATCGCTCTGTCAAAGACGCCATCGATGCGCTCACGCTGCATCCCCTGGTGAACTCCTATTCTCTGGCGAAAAAGCTGGTGGAAGCATATATCGATCTGAACAGGGAGTACTGTGATGGATGGAAGTAAGGCAAACGGGATGAAAGGCGCCGGCTTTAAGGATACCGGCTTTAAGTATGCCGGCATTAAAGACACAGGTTTTGTCGCCGGATGCCAGCGGACGAACGTTGATCTGATCTATCAGGGACTTCCCCGCGTACCGGAGGAAGGGTCCGAACTGTACGCGGAGGATTTTTCCGTCCAGATGGGCGGCGGCTACCCTGGGATTCTCTGCAATCTGGCCCGCCTGGGCGTGCCGGTACGGCTCATGACAGAGCTGGGCAGCGACATGTTCTCCGGCTTTGCGGCGAAATACTTTAAAGACCTGGGCATCGATGTCATCAACCTGTCCTCCGGAAGCAGCGGAATCCCCGTCAACATTTCTTCTGTGATGATTACTCCTTCCGACCGGACCTTCCTCTCCTACGGAAGCAAAGAGCGCTGGAGCGATGTCATGTCCGATCTGGTCCGCCGGCATACCGCCGGTGCGAAAATCTGCCTGCTGGATCCCGAGCACCCCGATCTCTACCGGCCTCTGAAAGGAAACGGCACTACGCTTGTACTCGATACCGGCTGGGACGACAGTATGTCACTGGAGACCTTCGAAGAGCTCCTGGATCTTGCGGATTACTACACGCCAAATCAGAAAGAGGCCATGAAACTGACCGGCACAGATACTCCGGAAAAAGCCGTGGAGGTTCTCTCCCGCTATTTCCCCAGAGTCATCGTCAAGGTAGACGCAGACGGCTGCCTGATTGCGGAGGAAGGAAAGCTGTCGCGGATCCCCGCCATCCCCGATACGCCCTTCAAAGACGCCACCGGTGCCGGAGATGCGTTCCTCGCCGGCTTTCTCTTCGGTCTGTACCATGATCTCCCCTTCCGCACCTGCGTACTCTGTGGAAACATCATGGGCGCCCGCTGCGTCACAGCCGTCGGTTGCCTGACCGCCGGCTATACGCAGGAAGAAATGTGGAATCTGCTCAAACGGTACGGCGGCCAGTGAAATCAGGTGGTACAAATGAACCGAGGTGATACAGAGCGAGTCAAATCCGACAGTTCCCCTGTCGGACGGACTAAGATGCCTCGTACCTGTAATCCAGTCCGCTCGCTGATCTTGTTCGGGCGGACCAAGTCCCTCTTACCCTGCAATCCTGTCCGCCCGACGTTCCTTCTCGGGCGGACCAAGTTCCTCTTACCTGCAATCCTGTCCGCCCGCCGTTCCTCGGGCGGACCAAGTCCCATCTTACCTGCAATCCTGTCCGCTCACCGATCCTCCTCGGGCGGACCAAGTCCCCTCTTACCTGCAATCCTGTCCGCCCGCCAATCCTCCTCGGGCGGACCAAATCCCTCTTACCTGCAATCCTGTCCGCCCGCCGTTCCTCCTCGGGCGGACCAAGTCCCTCTTACCTAAATTTCTGTCCGCTCACAGTTATCTCAATGAAACGATCGGAAGAATATCCTTCATAAGCCAACAGGCGTGAGTCAACAGGAATGAGACAACGGCGAGCAGACAAAAATCCTTCCCCCGGTTTTCCCCCCTGACCAACCTGACTTACTCTGAAATTTTACCGATACTGCCAGTCGCCAATAGTTACAATTATTTCTGCAATATTGCCGTTTTTATTGTTTAATAATGATACTCATTGTGGTATAATTCGTATCAAGATACCCGCAAATTTACTATTCAAACTAACATTAGGAGGTGCCCAATGACGAAAAAGAACATTCTCCGTCTGACCCTGGCGGCTGCCATGACCTTTGCCCTTGGCCAGACCGCTGCTCTTGCGGATGAAATCGTAATCAATTATCCGACCTTCCAGATCGGCTCCAACAGTGCCGCTCCGGTCGTTGCCGAGCTCGTGGATGAATTCAATGAGACTTACGCCGGGCAGTATAAGATCGTCGTGGAAGACGTTCCCGGCGATGCAAACTATGCCGAAAAGATCACGGTTCAGATCTCGACCGGTTCTCTTCCGCCGGTTGTATACGGCGCCGGCTATAAGCTGCTGGACCTTGCCCTGGGTGCGGATCTGGTCGTCGACCTCTCCGACACGGTCAAGGCAGATGAAGACTGGATCGCAATGTATGATGAAAACTGGGAAGCTGTTGACTGCCGCGACGGAAAGATCTACGCTGCTTCCTCCGAATCCGAAAAGATCGGCTATTTCTACAACAAGACCCTCTTTGAGCAGGCAGGTATTGAGCCGGCGCAGACCTGGGATGAGTTCTTTGACAACTGCGCGAAGCTGAAAGAAGCCGGCATTACGCCCCTTGCCATGGATACCTCGGACGGTGCATGGTGCACGCAGCTCCTGCTCGGCGCGATGATCGCGACCAGCGGCGACGAAGGCCTGGATTTCATGATGACAAAATATCCCACCGACTACAGCATCGCTCCGGTTGTGGATGCCCTCACAAAGATTCAGGAGTGCTACCAGAACTACACCACCCTCGATGCCAACGGCGGCGCCTATGAAAATGCAGCCAACAATTTCTTCTCCGGCAACGTTGCCATGATCTGCAACGGCCCGTGGATGATCGGTGACTTCTCCGATACCTCCAAGGCTCCGGAAGGTTTTGCGGACAACATCGGCGTTGCGATCTATCCGGGCGGATTCGTATATGACTCCCCGATCGAGGGTATGTTCGTAACCAAACAGGATGATCCGGCGCTTGAGGAAGCTGCCATCGCCATGGTGAAATTCTTTACCAGCGCCGATGCCCAGCAGAAGGCTCTGGAAATGCAGGGGATGGTTCCCGCTTCCAAGACCGTGGAAATCACCGACGCTGCCAAAGAATCCTTCCCGCTTCTGGCGGATTTCCTGGATCAGGCAGCCGATGCTTCCGTCAGCTGCGCGACCTTCACCGGCGGCATGGTTCCCGGACTTGAGGATCTCTGGAGTTCCGAACTTCCGAACCTCGCCAGCGGCGCCTATACTCCTGAGGAGCTCTGCCAGATCCTGACCGATTTCGCAACGGAGAATGCAGTGACCGAATAATCCGCATATTACGGAAAGCCTGCGCACGGCAGGCTTTCCCTTTTACTTTACTTATTAAAGCAAACGACCGAGTATTTTTTACTCTGATCCTTTTGACCGTACGCTGCCCCGGATTTGCACGGAGGAAGCAGCACCTTTCTCCAACGGATCCGTGTACATCCACATGGGGCATTGGAACATGATCGTCAGTGTCAACCTCTCTATGACTCTATGACATTGACAATGAAAATGTTTACGGCCAGTTTGAAACATCCGATCTGCCTGAGCGTCTGCCCGGTCTGGTAAACGGCGAATTCACGGTTTCACCGGGCAGATCCCAGGCAGTTTGCAAATAACGGCTGTGAATCAACGGCTGTGAATCGTATCAACGCAGCTCTCGGCATTTCAGAAGGTATGAAAGATGCATAAAAAAGAACGGATATGGATCGTCCTGTTTCTGATCCCTGCGTGCCTGTTATTTCTTGTCTTTTTCGCGGCACCGCTGGTAATGGTATTCGGACAGTCTCTCTTTGATTACCGCCTTCTTCCGAACAAATTTGACTTCGTCGGATTCGGCAACTATTACAAACTCTTCTTCAAGGACCCCAAGTTTCTTCCCGTCCTGAAGAATACAATCCTCTGGATCCTGATCCACTGTATCGGCCATGTTGCACTCGGTTCGGCCCTGGCCTTCGTCCTCTACAAGCGGCCGAAGGGCTGGAAATTTGTCCGCGTGGTCTATATGATCCCGAACATCATCTCCCAGTCCGCGATCGCCATGATCTTTGTCAACCTGTACAATCCGCAGTATGGCGCCGTCAATTCGTTTCTCAAATCCATCGGCCTGGAAAAAATGATCCACAACTGGCTCTTTGAGATGGGGACCGCCTTCCCGTCCATCACCATGACCTGGTTTCTGTTCGCCGGCTATACGACGACGCTGGTACTGGCCCAGTGTCTGAGCACCGATGAGACCGTCATCGAGGCGGCGAAAGTGGACGGCGCGACCGATTTCCAGATCGACCGTCTGGTCATGTTCCCTCTTGTAAAAGAGATGATCGGGACAACCGTGATCATGGCGGCCACCTACATGCTGCAGATGTTTTCCATGATCTATATCACAACCGGAGGCGGACCGGGTACGGCAACCACGAATCTTCCGCTCTATCTGTACAGCAGCATGAAAGCGAACAACTACGGTTACGCAAGCACCATCGGCGTTGTCATCATCATCGTCGGTTTCTTCACAATGCGGATCATCAACCGGATCTTCGGCATGCATAAAGAGGAGGTGGCATAAGATGACGAAACACGCCTCTCCGAATAAGAAAATCGCCTGGTTCTTCGGTTACCTGTTCATGGCGGCCTGCGTAGTGGTCGCAGTTTTTCCGATCATCTGGGTCATCCTCTCGTCCTTTAAGACGAATCAGGAAATCATGTCCAACGGTCTGTCTCTTCCCTCCCATTTCGGATTTGAGGGATATAAGCAGGCGCTGGAGATGGCTCCGATCTTCAAATATTTCTTTAACTCCCTGCTGATTACCATCCTCAGTACGGTGCTGAATGTGCTGGCCCTCTCCATGGCCGGGTATGTCTTTGCCAAGAAGCAGTTCCGTGGAAAAAATCTTCTGTTCAGTATTCTGTCTCTGTCCATGGTGATTCCGACGACGGCCCTGCTCAGCCCGATCTACGTGACGATTACGAAGCTGCGACTGTACGATACAAAGATGGCGCTGATCCTGGTCTATGCGGCGCTCAGCATGCCGATTTCCCTGATGATCCTCCGGTCCGCCTTTGCCGGCGTTCCGCGGGAGCTGGAGGAAGCGGCCTACATCGACGGGGCCGGCTTTGTAAAGACATTTTTTCTGGTGATGATGCCCTGTGCAAGAGGCGGCATCGCAAGCGCTTCCGTTCTCGCATTCCTGGAGGGCTGGAATGAATTTACCTTTGCTCTTCTGCTGACGAGTTCCGGAAATGTACGGACCCTTCCACTCTCCCTGAGCTACTTTACATCGCAGTTCAGTTTCAACTATACCGCCATGTTCGCGGCCATCACGATCTCCGTGATTCCGAGCATCGCCGTCTTCGCCATTTTCAGCGAGCAGGTGAATGCATCCATTGTTGCCGGTTCCGTGAAAGGGTGATATAATGATGCGTCAATGCGCAAAAAACGATATGAGTAGTTAAAGGACTGATATTTTAAATGAAAATTCCGGAATCAAAAACCTCCCTTCGAAGACTGATCTCACTGATCGCCGTCATTGCCGTTCCTGTAGCGCTCCAGAATCTTCTGACAACGACTGGGACCATGATTGACACCATGATGATCGCTTCTCTGGGAGAAAACAGTGTGGGCGCAGTCGGACTCTGCGCCCAGTTTTCGAATCTGATGTTTGCCGGCTACTGGGGGTTTGTCGGCGGCGGCATGCTGTTCTTTTCGCAGTTCTGGGGCGCCGGAAATGAGAAAGGCATCTGCCGCTCCTACGGCATGACCGTCTCCTTTATGATGATCTCCGGACTGGTCTGTGCGTTTCTGGCGATCTTTCATCCGTCCCTGGTCATGCGGCTGTACACAGATCAGCCTGCGATCCAGGAGATCGGAATCCGCTACCTGCGGATTGTCGGATTCTCCTTCCCCCTGCAGGTTTTTGCGACGGCCATGGCCGCCCTGCTGCGCTCCGTGGAACGGGTGCGCCTGCCCCTGGCCGCGGGAATCGCCGGTGTGGTCTGCAACTGCACCTGCAACTACATCCTGATCTTCGGAAAGCTGGGCTTCCCGGCTCTGGGCGTGCGCGGCGCGGCCATCGGCACAGTCGTCGCAAACCTGGTCAACGTCCTCGTCATCCTGATCGGTTCAAAGGCGTTTCACCTTCCCTTTATTCTGGAGTTTCGAGAGCATTTCCGCTGGACCCGGGAACTACTCGCGGAATATCTGCGCAAATGCTTTCCGATTTTGATGAATGAGGTCTTCATCGGCATCGGCAATATGATGGTCGCCGTTGTCCTCGGACACCAGATTCCGGAAGCCATCGCCGCCACCGCCGTCCTTCGTACCCTTGAGGGCCTGATCGTCGGTTTCTTCGCAGGCTTCTCCAACGCGGCAAGCGTCGTCGTCGGAAAGGAAGTCGGTGCGGGCAATCACGAGGAAGCCTTCTCCCGTGCCTGGCGCCTGATCTATCTGTGCATGGGCATGATCATCGTCGTGGATGTGGCGCTGCTTGCAGTCCATCATCCCCTGCTGCATGCAATGGGCATGTCCGGAGAGTCCTATCGGATCGCCACCGGCATGCTGATCATCTTCTGTCTGGTCGCCCTGATCCGTATGGGCAACTGGTGTATGAATGACACCTTCCGCGCAGGCGGAGATTCCCGGTTTGGTTCAATCATGGAGCTGACCTTCATGTTTCTGATGGTACAGCCCGTCATTCATATCGCCAACGACATCTTCCATGTACCCTTCCTGCTCCTATTTGCGCTCTGCTATATCGATGAGCCGATCCGGTTTGTCATCATGCAGCGGCACATGTACTCCGCAAAATGGATCAGACCGGTGTCAGAGGAAGGAAAAAAGACGATTGACGCATTCCGGCGGATTTATGTTCTCAAGGACAGGGAGTGAATAAAGGGACGCTGCAACCAGCGTCCCTTTAATTCTGCGTTTATACTTCGCCAAATTCTTCTTTCAGCTTGTTGATCATAATGTCAAGCGGGGCCGCTTCGCCGGTCCAGAGGGTGAAGTTTCTTGCTCCCTGGCAGGCAAGCATTCCCAGTCCGTTGACGGTCTTTGCCCCCTGCGCGGCAGCCGCCTGCAGGAACCGCGTGTTGGATGGATTGAAGACGACATCGCTGACGGTCATGCCCGGAAGAATGGTTGAATAATCGATATCCGGGCGGTTGTCCCGGTCGTCGCCGAGGCCGATGCTGGTGGCGTTGATCAAGATATCCGTACCCTCCGGAATCTTCTGCCCTGCTTCCCAGGCGATGCAGTCCGCCTCCGCTTTGGTCTTTTCGCTGATCAGCTGCGCCAGTTCCGCGGCTCTTGACGCTGTACGGTTGATCACGGTAATTCTGGCCGCGCCTGCCAGAGCACATTCCACCGCAATTGCTCTGGCTGCGCCTCCGGCGCCCAGGATCACGATGTTTTTGTCCGCAGGAGACTCTCCGTATCGGCCAAGCGCCTCTACAAATCCCTTGCCGTCAGTATTCTCGCCAAACAGTGTTCCGTCTTCGCGCACAACGACCGTATTGACAGCGCCGATGATGGAAGCAGCCTGAGAAAGTTCATCCAGATAAGGGATCACATGGATCTTGTGCGGCATTGTCAGGTTGACGCCTTTCATATGGATCGCACGGACTGCCTTCATCGCATCCTCAAATCCGTCCGGCGTCACCTTCATGGTCATATACCGATAATTCAGCCCGAGGGCGTCATATGCCGCCTCCTCCATCACACCCGTCGGATTTCCTTCCACAGGATCCCCGAATACGCCGGTCAGCTCCGCTCTGTAATTCTTTTCCATATTCTGTTTCCCTCATCCAAGCTTTTCGGAAAAATCCGCCAGCACTTCGGAAATTTTGATCTGCTGCGGACATACCTGCTCGCAGCTTCTGCAGGCAAGACATGCCTGCGGTTTTTTCTCTTCTGGCAGAGTACCGAGTACCATGGGCGTAATGAACCCTCCGCCGGTAAATGCATGCTCGTTGTACAGATAAATCAGGTACGGAATGTCCAGTTCCTGCGGACAGTGGCTCACACAGTAATGGCAGGAGGTACACGGAACGGTTCCCACCGAAAGCATTTTCTGCGCAATCCGCTTAAGCGTCTCCATTTCCGCCTCGTTCAGTTTTTTGTCTTCCGCAAATGTCGCCAGATTTTTCTTCAGTTGCTCCTCATTGGACATACCGGAAAGAATCATGGTGACGGAAGGAATGCTCTGCAGGAAGCGGAAGGCCCAGGCCGGAACTTCTTCTTCCGGGCGCAGCGCCGTCAGCTCCGCCGCATATTCCGGGGCAAGCTTCGCCAGCCGTCCGCCGCGCAGCGGTTCCATCACCCAGACCGGGATCTTCCACTCATCCAGCAGCGCCACCTTCCCTTTCCCGTCCTGGAACGTCCAGTCCAGATAGTTCAGCTGCAGCTGGCAGAATTCCATATCTTTCCCATATGCGTCAAGGAAACGCTTCAGCACATCCATGCCGCCGTGACAGGAGAATCCGAGATGGCGGATCCGGCCGTTTTTCTTCTGCTCCATCAGATAGCTGTAGATGCCATACTTCTCATCATCCAGATATGCGTCGATGTTCATCTCGCAGACATTGTGGAAAAGATAAAAATCAAAGTACTCCACCTGCAGTTTTTCCAGCTGTTTATTGAATATTTCCTCCACCTTGTCCCAGTTGCCCGGATCATATCCCGGAAATTTGGTCGCAAGATAAAATGTATCTCTCGGGTATTTCGCGAGCGCCCTTCCCATCACTATTTCTGAGTTTTCGCCATGATATCCCCAGGCAGTATCATAGTAATTGATGCCGTTTTCCATCGCGGTATCCACCATCCGGACGGCTGCCGCTTCGTCGATTCTTGCGTCGTCCCCGTCAATCACCGGCAGACGCATTGCGCCGAAGCCGAGCGCCGACAGACGAAGCCCCTGAAAATCCCTGTAAATCATAAAAACCTCCTGTATATCATAAATCTGTTGGCGGGAATCCTCTCACATCTCTTTCGGTACACTGTACGTTCCATTCTGATTTTCAAAAACGTAAACCGCACAGTTTCCAATGTATTTTGACCAGTATGCTCCATTCGACTCCGGGGTCAGATACTCCAGCAGCCCCTTCATGGCGATTGCATGCGTGGAGATCAGAATATTCCCGGATAAGCCGCGGATTTCCTCCAGAAAAGAACCGGCGCGCTCCACGACGCTCTGCAGCGGTTCCATTCCCTCCGGTGCGGGATGGTTCTGAAAATCACGGAAGAACGCCAGGAGCTCCGGTGCCGGATTCTCCAGTCCCATGCCCTCATACGGTCCGTAGTCCATCTCGATCAGGCGCTCATCCACCTCCGGATAATTGTCCGGGGCGACAATTTCCGCCGTCCGGACAGCCCGGATCAGCGGGCTGGTGAAAACCCGGTCGAACCGGATGTCGCGCAGCCGTTTCGCCGCCTCGGCAGCCTGCTGCTCCCCTTCCTCATTCAATGGATAATTGCTTCTGCCCTGCAGAACATTTTCCTTATTTAATTCTGTCTTTCCATGTCGTATCACATAAATCATTGTTCTCTGTCCGGTTGTTTTCCCTTCTGAAAAGATCGCATCCTCGCGGAGCGTTTACGATATAACAAACGACGACATCAGTTAATAATGGAACTGCGCCGTCATAAACGGCCGGATCAGCTCCAGCGCAGACCATCCGCCGTGGACTGCAATATACTGTGTCAGGATCTCGTCAAACAGCAGCCGCTCATCTCCCGGCTTATAGATGAGATCCCGAATCCGCTCCTCCCCGGTGAATTCATAATGGGAATCGTCTTCCGCTTCATAATCCAGAGAGAATTTGAGGAACGTCCCGTCTTCCCGGAAGAAAACCGAAAGCTGCCAGTATGCCGTCCCCTCCAGTGTGACTTTAAGACGCCACTGTTTCATGGAAATGTCATGTACCGCCCAGCGGTGGCCGGCAGCGCGGCTCCAGTGTTCATTCTCAAACTGTTTTACATATTTTAAGGTATACATAGAATCCCATGCCTTCACAAATCATCATCTTTGAGCACATCTTGCACTCAATACCGCATGCAGCGCGCCTTTCGAAGAAAGCCTTCCTCTGTGCCCCAAATGCGATCCACCGCAGGTTCTGAAAGATACACGGATTAACTCAGCGTTTCCTCAGCGATCTCATCAATCAGGCTCCCGATATAATCGATGGTGTCCAGCAGCGCCGCGTCCGTCGTGATATCGATCCCTGCCAGGGCTGCCAGCCCCGCCGGATCTTTCGTGCTTCCCGCCGCCAGGACGCGTTTCCAGTCTTTGACCGCCTTTTCCCCTTCCGTCTCAATGCGGCGGCATGCCTGGGTGGCCACCGTGAGCCCTGCACTGTAGGTATAGGAATAAAGGCCCATGTAATAATGCGGCTGGCGCATCCAGGTCAGGGCAGCGTCATCCGTGATTTCCACCGCATCTCCCCAGAATTTCTGCAGAGTCGCCTTCATGATCCCGCTCAGCGTCTGCGCCGTCACGCTGCCGCCTTCGTCCACGATCCGGTATACCTCCCGGGAATATGCGGCCTCCAGCAGATGGGTGACAAAGTTGTGGTAATAGGTATGGCCGACCATACAGGAAATCACCCACCGGCGGAATCGTTTATCCTCACTGGTTTTCAGCAGATAATGCGCCATGAGCAGTTCGTTCATGGTGGACGGCGCCTCGACAAAATAGGTCGACACTTCGGTATCAAAGATGGACTGCGCACTGTTGCACGCTTTGAAGTGGCCTGCGTGCCCCAGCTCATGGGCCAGTGTAAACACATCCGCCATCCGTTCATTCCAGGACAGAAGAATAAAGGAATTCTTTACATAGGGGCTGGCGCAGAAACCGCCGGTGGATTTTCCCTGGTTTCTCGCGAAGTCGATCCAGCGGTCATGGTATGCCTCCCGGATCATGTCGACATAGTCTTCACCCAGGATGGAAAGCCCGTTCTCGATATACTGCTTCGATTCCTCGATGGTTACCTTCGGATCGTAGTCCGGGTCCACCGCAATCTTCAGATCCGCAAAGGTCATTTTTTCCAGTCCGTGGATCTTCTGCAGCGTCCGCGCATATTTCTGCATATGCGGCGCGAGCTTCTCCATGATCCGGTCAATCTGGCGGTGGTACATTTCCTTTGTGACCTTCTGATCAAACAGGAGAAAATCGATCACAGAATCGAAACCGCGGACCGTTGCCTCCGCCTTTTCGTTCTGTACGTGGGCATTGTAAGCGGCGGCCGTCACATTTTCATATTCGCGGAGTTTCGCGGAAAATGCCGCAAAAGCCGCCCTCCGGACCTTCGTGTCTTTCTCATATTCATAATTGTCTTCGAAAAGGGAATACCCCAGCGGATATTCCTTCCCGTCCACGATGAACGAAGGAAATTTCATATCCGCCAGCTTGGCCATATTGTAAACCTGCATCGGTACATTCCGGTACTGCGAGAGCGCCGCCAGCACCTGTTCCGTCTCCGGGGAGAGCTGGTGGGGCTTCCACCGGAGGATATCCTCCAGATATCCCCGGTTTGCGCCTGCCTTCTCCACAGCCCTCAAAAGAACCGCTTCATCCTGCGCGCAGATTTCCGTTCGGATAAAACTGACCTGGCTCATCAGCTGAGAGATCAGCCGCAGAATTCGATCGTTCAGATCCTGATAATGCTCGTCATAATAGTCAACGGAAACAGCCAGTTCGCCGTAATTTTCCGTCAGAACCGCAAGGGTATAAAGCTCTCTGTACGCATCCAGACACGCATCAATCGCCTCCGGCGTGTTCAGCTTCCCTTTATAATTCTTTTCGATGGCAGCCGCCAGCTCCTTCATCCGCTCCGTATCCGCGAGCAGGTCCTCCTCCTTTTTATAAAGCAGGGAAAGATCCCAGGTTTCTTTTATCGGAACATCTTTGCGCAGTATCATTCTCCGTCTCCTTTCCGCTGACGAACCGGGTCACGCACCCGGATACCCGGCTGTACTGATCCATCCGTGGAGTTCCACATCCTCCTCCGGCATGATGAACGTATAGGTTCCCCATTCCTCCCAGGTTCCGGAATCGGATCCGTTCACTTCGATTTTAACCTCTCCGTCAGCCACATCCACCGTATGGACGGTAACGAGATCTCCGGCTTTCGCGGCGGACGGGCAGTCCACAAACACGTACTCATCACCGGTGAGGGTGATCCGGTATTCGTCTTCCGACTGCGGAACCGTGACCGGGCCGTTCTCTTCATCTCCGGGTGCGAACGTGATCTCCTGCACATCGAGAACTTCCAGTGTCCCATCGATATCCTGCCAGATATAGACAAGCTGATACGCCGGCGTTTCCCCGCTGTCCGTCCCGCCGGTCCGGCTCAGGAAGCAATAATTCTGCCCCCGGACCACCTGCGTCGCGAGCAGAGCGACCGCCTCATAATCTCTGCCGTCATAGCCGTCCATTGCCTGATTAAAGACATCCTGCGCTTCTTCTGATATTTCAGCATCTTCTGTCCCGGTCCAGCCTCCCAAGAGAGCGCCCGCGGAACCCTCGTCCGGCGTCCCCGATGTCTCCGGTGCCAGACGCTCGAATTCCTCCGCATCTGCATTCGTGATCTTTGCCTGATCGCAGTATGCAAACGCATCCTCTCCCAGGTGTACGGTTCCGCACAGAATCACCGTCTCCAGCCGGTCGCAGTATTCCACGCCGTTCGTCTCCAGCCGGCTCCCATCCCCGCAGACCACCTGTTCCAGATGATAACAGTAGCCGAAGCCTCTGCCTTTGACAAATGCACCCGGTCCGATCAAAACCTGTTCGATCGTATCACAGTAGCTGAATGCACATTCCTCCACCACGGCGCCCTCCGGAATCA
>CACXHD010000106.1 GCA_902767335.1 uncultured Lachnospiraceae bacterium | reverse complement strand
TTTGCCAAGGAAATATGCGGCTTTAGCCGCGCAAATCCGGCGCAGCAAACGAGCAAAGTAAAGATTACTTTGTCGTTTGCTATAATTCTGAACCCGGGGGAGATGGTTTCTTCAACGCCTCTCATACTTTAAAAACCGGTATACCAGATCGAAATAGGTCTGTTCATCGCTGTCCTCTGTGATCCTCCATTCCGGGTCTTCGTCCAGATTGGGAAAATAGGTATCTGCCTGGTAGCTGTGATCGATCTTTGTAATATGCGCAACACTGCAGTACGGGAGCAGCTGGCGATATACCGTACCGCCGCCGATGACATAGATCCGGTCATCTTCGAAGCTTTTCAAAAGTTCCAGCAGCTCCTCCACACTGTGACAGACCGTCACGCCGTTTCTGGAAAAATCCTCCTGACCGGTCAGGACAATATTGGTTCTGCGGGGAAGGGGCTGTCCACCGGGAAAGCTGTCCAGAGTCTTCCGCCCCATGACGACCACCTTTCCCGTCGTCTCCTGCCGGAACCATTTCATATCCGCCGGGATACTGACCAGAAGCTTGCCCTTGCTGCCGATGGCCCAGTTCTGGTCTACCGCTGCGATCAGATTCATACTGTTTTTACTCCTTCCATGGTTACACCGCAACGGGAATGTTGCGGACCTGCTCGCCGGTCTGGTAGCCGGATACCTGCAGGTGATCGGTCGTGAACGCATAAAAATCTTTGACGGAGGGATCCAGCGATACCTTTGGTGCTGGGTACATTTCCCGTCCGATCAGCTCCCGAATAATGTCCACATGACGGTCATAGATATGTGCGTCGGCGATCATATGGATCAGCTCACCGCATTCCATGTCGCTCACCTGCGCGAACATCATCAGGAGGATCGCGTACTGTGCCGGATTCCAGGATCCTCCGGCAGTCAGTACATCCTGGGACCGCTGATTCAGGACACCGTTTAAGATCAGGCGGTCATGGCCTTTTTTCTTTGTCACATTGAAGGTCATGGAATATGCGCATGGATACAGCGCCATCTCACTCAGGTCACTGAACGTATAAAGCCCGGTCATAATCCTGCGGCTGTACGGATTTGCCTTCAGGTCATACAGAACCCGGTCCACCTGGTCCATCCACCAGGTCCCGTCCGCCGCGTTGTACAGAACATGCTCTTTCTGCAGTTCCTCATGTTCCATCAGAAAACGGCTGCAGGCGGCATGATCTCCCTCAAAGGAAAACGACGGAATCTCATTCATCGAAAACCGTTCCAGCGCCAGCGCTTCATCTACGCCCCGGAAGGCATGCTTTACCCCCATCTGATACCCGTAGGCTTTTCCGATGGACCCGGTTTCATCCGCCCATTCATCCCAGATCCCGGAATGCAGATCATGGATATTGTTCGATTTTCTCTGCCAGATCCACAGGATCTCATCCATACAGCTTTTTAACGCTGTCCTTCGGAAGGTGATGACCGGAAATTCCTTCGACAGATCATACCGGTTCACAACGCCGAACTTTTTGATCGTATAAGCCGTCTCCCCGTCCGGCCAGTGCGGCCGCACTTTTTCTCCCCGGGTATCACAACCGTTCTCGAGAATGTCCAGGCACATATCCCGAAACACAACATCCGCATAGCTCATCGTTCTTCTCCTTTTTTGACGTTTCTTTCTATTGTTCCCTCAGGAACTGCAGCGAAACAACTTCACATCCTGCCAGAAAGCGTGTCAATACATCAGTTTGACCAGAGACGCATCCTCCGCGAAGCCGGCCGCATTGTACAGGAACAGCAGATCCGAATAGTTTCCCGCCTCCATCAGATCGGAAAGGCTCTGATTGAAGTACCGCAGATCGATCATATCGATCCGGTCAAATGAATTCAGCAGGAACGGAACAAAGCAGTGCGCATAGGAATCCTTTATCACCAGCAGGCGGCGCCCGGTGTCAAGTCCGGTCGAAATCTCTGTCTTCGCATAGTTTCCCCCGAAATATACGGCATATTTATCCCGGGTGTCCAGGCATTCCCTCTTCAGATAGTCATACGAAGTCTCTGGATCGTCATTGTAATGGATCCGGATCTTCCAGCGGTCGCTGTCGGCCGGCCGCCAGTCCTCGATGGTGTCGCAGATCCCGGAGGCGCCGATCCTTGCCGCGACCGTCCCTTCAAACGTCTCCGTCAGGATTTCCTTTTGAAAGGAACTTTCCTCTGTCTGCAGCGCATCTGCGCCGTCCATGCCGGACAGCTTCTGTCCCGCCCAGGTCTTCCAGGCAAGATACGCTCCATAGGTCGTCCAGTGATGATCCGTGCGGTAATAGATCTGCCGGTCCGTATCTCCCTCCCGGCCTTCCTTCATCGCTTCCTCCGGATCCACCCAGACCTTCTCCGGGATCTGCTTCCGGATTTCTTCCCGGTAAGCGTCTCCGCCCGACGCCGGCGCAAAGGCGGGCAGTTTGTCTTTCAGAAGGTCCGCTGCGTTCGGCGCTATGAGAACCGAGACATGATCTTCTCCATACAGTTCGCATGCCTTCCGGGTAAAATCCCCAAGAAACTGCAGATTGCTCTTCGCCTGTACCGTGTCAAACGTGCCGGTATGCCGTTCGATCAGATACTGGTCCTCCGCCAAATATACATCATGGATGTCCTGCCGCAGCAAAACCTTCTCCGCCGCGGTTCGCAGTGCAATCCATTTATCTCTTAGAAAAAACTGATCGGTCAGGCTGTCCTCATAATCTTTCTCAAACTCCCCGGAGAAAATGCCCGCAGCCGTCGGCTTCGGCGTTGTTGCCAGGACACGGTTCTCGCGTTCCGAGAAAGAACGCTCCGGATGCAGCAGACTCGCCGCGGCAAAGCCGAAGATCAGCAGGCAGAACAGCGTAATAATATTCCAGGATTGTCTGTTATTCATGAAACTGTAACCTTATATAAAAATAAACTTCAATTACTTCAATGATTCATCCGAAAATGCATTCCCGCAATTGCGATGCCGGGACCGGCTGTGAACCGGACCGGCCGCAGCCATAAACTTTTGGAAAACCCTGCGCTTTGCGGGCGGCATGCCCGTACAGCTCAGAAACGGAAGTACAAAAACGGATTGTAGCTTGCGTCCACAAGGTATGCCACCGACAGGATAAAGATCACCGTGTAGGTCACTCCCCGAAGCAGGATGACCGGCAGATCCCTGCCCCCTGTTTTTTCCAGCAGCGCCTGTGCAGCCCGTTTCGGCAGCGTCGTACTTCCGACAATCAGAAATACCAGCAGCAGCGCATTCGTATAGAGCAGATATACGCTGCCGGTATCGGCTGCCGGATTTCCCGCGGCGCCAAACAGCGCCAGGAAATAATTCCCGCTGCCGGAAATGTCCCCCCAGGAGAAAATCAGCCATCCGATCATCACAATGAACATACAGTAGATATGCTGAACAACCCGCGGCATGCGGTCAAGGAATTTCTGCAGGAACAGCTTTTCCACCAGCAGCAGCACACCATAATACAGGCCCCAGATCAGGAAATTCCAGGCAGCGCCATGCCAGATCCCGGTCAGCAGCCACACGATCATCGTATTGCGGATCAGGAAGAGCGTCCCCCGGCGGTTGCCTCCCAGAGGAATATAGACGTATTCCCTGAACCAGGTCCCGAGAGATATATGCCACCGTCTCCAGAATTCCGTGACCGATTTCGATTCGTAAGGATAATCGAAATTCTCCAGAAAACGAAAGCCGAACATATGGCCAAGTCCGATGGCCATGTCGGAATAGGCGGAAAAATCAAAGTAAATCTGGAACGTGAACGCAGCGATACCGATCCAGGCGTTCACCACCGGAATCTGTGATGCGTTCAGGACCCGGATACTGTCCCAGAGCGCTCCCGCGTTGTTTGCCAGCAGGACCTTCTTTCCCAGTCCGATCAGGAACCTCCCGGCTCCCTGCGCAAACTCCTCCGCGCTCTCCTGACGCGTCCGAAGCTGACGGTCAATGGTCCGGTACTGCACGATCGGACCGGCAATCAGCTGCGGGAACATCGTGACATAGGCGCCGTAGGAGATGATATTTTTCTGCACTTCGGCGTCACCCCGGTAAACATCAATAATATACGAGATCGTCTGAAATGTATAGAATGAAATCCCGATGGGAAGCGCCAGCCCCGGGAGGGATAGATTCAGACCGCCAACCTGGTTGATATTGGACAGAATGAAATCCGTATATTTGAAAACAATGAGCAGGCCCAGCCCGCAGGAAACCGCGGCTGCGGCAGCTGCCTTCGCTCCTCTTCTCTTTCCCTTTTTAATCAGAGCGTCCACCGCCAGACCGCCGGTCCAGGTAATCAGGATCGAAGCGATCATGAGGACGACATATACCGGCTCTCCCCAGGCATAAAAAATAAGACTCACCGCCAGCAGGACAAAATTGCGTGCTTTGCGGGGAGCAATAAAATATAAAATCAGAACCGCCGGAAGAAAACGGAACAAAAACAACAGACTGCTGAAAACCATAGAATGCTTGCTCCTTGAATTCAGACTTTACAATTATCCCGAATATTATATAATATTATATTGCGATTATCAATGTCCGGAATGAATTGTTGGGGTGAGTAGGCATGGCAGACAGAAGAAAAAAACGCAGACGGTCCCGTCAGCATAATATGCTTGTACTGCGCCTTTTGATCCTTGTTCTCATAGTACTGGTCGTTTTTGAAGGCAGGCTGATCCATACAATGTTCTCAGTGCGAAAAGGGGAGCCCTCCGCTCCTGCAGCCGTGTCGGAAAAGCCGGTCCAGGAAGGCAGCGCGGAGGATAACGGATCTGACGGCGAGGAAGGCAGTGCAGGTTCTGACAGTGCCGCTGCCGCTGTAGCGCAGGATCCGGCCGCGGATTCCGTTCCTGCCGACGGCACCTCTGAAATCGCCCTTGCCGGTCTGACGCTTTCCAATGCCGGAAGTGGCTCCGGAGAACAGAATCCATCTTCTGCCTCCCAGTCGGAATACATTGACAGCGAAAAAGTCGTTCCTCAGCGGGAAGAAACCGTGGATGATTCCTATTTCTCAAATGCGGTATTCATCGGCGACTCCCGTATGGAAGGTTTCCGGAATACCTCCGGGATCACGCAGGGCACTTTCCTGACCAGTGTAGGCATGACGCTGACGTCCATCTCCGACACCATGGTGCAGACAGCGGACGGCAACATCACGGTCTATCAGGGACTTTCCGGTATACAGTACGGCAAGATCTATCTCATGCTTGGTACGAACGATCTCGGTTTCTATCCGATGGAGGAGTTTCTCCCCACCGCGATCAGCGTTCTCAACCAGTTCCATGAGCTACAGCCGAACGCCATGATCTATATCTGCAGTGTCATTTACGTTGAGGAATCCAAAGTCGTCACGGATTATGTGAACAATGAAAATGTCGTCAAGGTCAACGAACAGCTTCTGAAGGCCTGTGAGGAACTCCCCTGGTGTTATTATCTCAACCTGAACGAGATCCTCTCCGACGGTTATCATTCCCTGATTCCGGGCGCTTCCCAGGACGGCGTTCATCTTTATCCGGATTACTCAAAGCTGATGCTGAACTATCTGAAATCTCACTATGTCGGCAGTCCGGATGCGGATACCGCCGCCACAGCTGAGGCTGTTCAGGAAGTCTCCTCCGAGGCCGGTATGGATCCTGCCGAAGGGTGATCCCGCCGCCCTCTCCAATTGTTCCAGATTATCCAAAGAAGGAAGGAAAATAAAGAATGAAGAAAATGAAAAACATGCTCCTTTGTGTATCACTTCTGACGCTGTGCGCAGTGCTGCTTGGCGCCTGCTCCGGCGGGAAAAAAGTCAGCGTCGATCCGGCCGCTCTGGCAAAGGATCTGGCATCGGAGGCCGTCACCAGTGAAGAACTCACACAGATCGCGGACAGCATGGTTGCTGCCACCTACTATATTCCGGATGATACCTACGCCGCAGGCTGGGCCTATAAAGGAAGCGGCGCTACCGCATGCGAAGTGGCTGTGATCGAATGCAAAAAGGCCGAACAGACGAAAGACGTCGAGAAACTTCTGCAGGATCATGTGGACAGCCAGTCCGAGCTTTACGCAAGCTACAATCCGGACGAAGTGAAAAAGCTTGACAAGGCGCTGATCAAGAGCGCCGGGACCTATGTGGTTCTGTGTGTCTGCGACAACGAGGATCAGGCAACTTCCATCTTCAAAAAGGCCGGCTTCTGACAGCCCCGTAAACCGTAAACCGTCAATAAAAACATCAAAAAAGCTGCGGCAGCTTCACTAATGAAGCCCGCAGCTTTTTTCTAAGGCTTTTCCTGTTCACAGCATATAATTGTACGCTGTGGTTAAACGCAACGTATTATATCTCTCCTATCCGCAGATCTTCAGGATCGCATCCGCAAAGATCTTGGCGCTCATGAGCAGCACCGGGATTTCCATAAATTCATCGTCTCCGTGCATATGGTTATCCACCTCGTCAAAGGCACAGCCGAAGGCTACGCCCCGCTCCAGCTCATGGACATAGGTGCCGCCGCCGATGGCTCTCGCCTCCCCCTTCTGCCCGGTATATCGTTCATAGCTTTCCAGAAGCTTCCGGACAAAGTCCGAATCCGCAGGTACATAATGGGCCTTCTTCATCTTCCGGTCTTCACTGGTAAATCCGGCCCGGGCAAGACAGCCGTCGATCACCTGCGTCAGATTTTCATCGTTCGCGCACAGCGGTGCCCGCATGTCGAATTCCCCGCAGATGTTTCCGTTCTCCACCCGGAGCACGCCGAGATTCTGCGTGAGCGCGCCGGAGAGTTCGTCCGCCATCCGGATCCCGGCTGCCTCCCCGGTCGTATCCCCGTGCGGGAAGACCTTCAAAAGTCCTCCCAGCAGCTGTGCCGCCGGATCGTTCTTCAGATCTGTCACATCACAGAGGATCCCGGTCAGAACCATCATCGCCGTCGCAGCGTTGTTTCCCTTCTCCGGCGTCGATGCATGGGCAGCCGTTCCTTTTACCAGGATCTCAACCACCGGCTCGCTGCCGCTTTCCGTCTCTGCCGGTTTTACCGTGAAGAAAGCACCGGTATTCCGCGCAGCTTTTTCACATGCGGCTTCCACTGTCTCCTGCGAAATACCCGAAATCGTCAGAAGTGCTTTTCCCGGCACCACATTCACCTTGTCCCCGGCCGCGGCACAGAGGATCCGCGGGGTCCCGGGATTCACATCCGCCTCATAAGAAGCTTCGAAGGATTTGGCCAGGCGTGCCTTTTCCAGATTGATCAGCGGGAAATCTGCGTCCGGCGTAAAGGTACAGGGGGCTTCCTTTTCAATGTTATAATAGTAGTCCAGATCCGAGGATCCGCACTCCTCATCGGAACCGCAGAGAAGACGGACCGATCTTTTAAGGGGTATCCCCAGCTCCCGGATCGCCCGAATCGCATAAAGCGCCGCGATGGCCGGGCCTTTGTCGTCACTGGTTCCGCGCCCGTAGATCCGGTCTCCGACGACTTTTGCCTCGAAAGGCTTTGTGACCGTCCAGTCTTCCGTAACCGGCACCACGTCGAGATGCGCCAGAATGTCCAGTTCCTTCTCTCCCTCGCCGAAATCACCGGCAATCATATAATTCTCATAGTTTCTGACTTTCATCCCGGCCCGGCTCATCAGATCTGACATCGCCGCCAGAGCAGCGGCGGGTCCTTCACCGTAGGGCATACCTTCCTTCGCCTCGCCGCGGGTACTGTCGATCGCCACCAGTGCAGTCAGATCCGCAAGCATCTCCTCTTTCTTTGAATCCAGCCATGCATCAATTTTTTCTTTATACATTATCGATCTCTCCTTTGAATCGTTTGAATTTCCGGCTCTGTTATTGTATTATATCTACAGTCAGAATGCAAAGAAAATCATTCCTGCTCAAAGCCGGCGAAACCGTTCGCCCTCATGAGGGCTGTGAATGGCTTCGAAATCTTATGGAAAGGGCAAAAAGCTCTTGAAGTGATGATGTGTCACCATTTATAATGGTTAGGCGTATATCAATCAATGAAATCCTGAAAGGAGTATACGATGAAAGGTATTATACTTGCAGGCGGTTCCGGAACCAGACTGTATCCTCTGACAATGGTCACTTCCAAACAGCTGCTTCCGATTTATGATAAACCGATGATCTATTATCCTATGTCCGTGCTGATGAATGCCGGGATCCGGGATATTCTGATTATCTCCACGCCCGCGGATACGCCAAGGTTTGAGGAACTTTTAGGGGACGGCAGCCAGTTTGGCCTTTCCCTTTCCTATAAGGTGCAGCCCAGTCCGGACGGTCTGGCCCAGGCTTTCCTGATCGGTGAAGAATTCATCGGTGACGACTGTGTCACGATGATCCTCGGCGATAATATTTTTTCCGGCCAGGGGCTGCGCGCCCGTCTGCGCAATGCGGTACATCTTGCGGAAACCGGCAGCGGCGCAACGGTATTCGGTTACTATGTCGATGATCCCGAGCGTTTCGGCATTGTCGAATTCAATTCGGAGGGCAAAGCCATCTCCATTGAAGAAAAGCCGGAGCATCCGAAGAGCAACTACTGTGTGACCGGACTGTATTTCTATGACAACCACGTTGTGGAGTATGCCAAATCTCTGAAGCCGTCCCGCCGCGGCGAGCTTGAGATCACCGATCTGAACCGGATCTACCTGGAGCAGGGGGCGCTGAATGTGGAACTTCTCGGACAGGGATTTACCTGGCTCGACACCGGTACCCATGAAAGCCTGGTGGAGGCCACGAACTTTGTCGAAACGATGGAACGCCATCAGCACCGCAAGATTGCCTGCCGCGAGGAAATCGCCTACCACAACGGCTGGATCACCAGAGAAGATGTCCTCAAGGCCTATGAGGTTCTGAAGAAGAATCAGTACGGCCAGTACCTGAAGGATGTCCTCGACGGCAAATATCTTGACGTACTGCACAGAAGCTGAACTATAGCAGAAACAGGAGGTATTTTTATGACCATTATTGTTACCGGCGGTGCCGGATTTATCGGAAGCAATTTCATTTTCCATATGCTCGAAGCCCATCCGGACTACCGCATTGTCTGCCTTGACAAGCTGACCTACGCCGGCAACCTGTCAACGCTGGCCCCGATTATGGATCTTGAACGCTTCCGTTTTGTCAAAGATGACATCACGGACCGGGAAGCCGTCTATCGTCTGTTTGAAGAAGAACATCCGGACATCGTCGTCAACTTTGCCGCGGAAAGCCACGTCGACCGCTCCATTGAAAATCCCGAGGTCTTTCTTGACACCAATATCAAGGGCACGGCCGTTTTGATGGATGCCTGCCGCAAATATGGCATCACGCGGTATCATCAGGTTTCCACGGATGAGGTTTATGGCGATCTGCCGCTGGACCGCAAAGATCTGTTCTTTACGGAAGAGACTCCGATCCATACCAGCAGCCCGTACAGCTCCTCCAAAGCCGGTGCGGATCTTCTGGTTCTGGCGTATCACAGGACCTACGGCCTGCCGGTAACCATCAGCAGATGCTCCAACAACTATGGTCCGTATCATTTCCCGGAAAAGCTGATTCCGTTAATGATCATCAACTGCCTGCATGACAAGCCGCTGCCTGTCTATGGCGAAGGCCTGAATGTCCGTGACTGGCTGTACGTGGAAGACCACTGCCGTGCCATTGATCTGATCATCCATAAAGGCAAAGTCGGTGAAGTAT
>CACXHD010000105.1 GCA_902767335.1 uncultured Lachnospiraceae bacterium | reverse complement strand
TTTGCCAAGGAAATATGCGGCTTTAGCCGCGCAAATCCGGCGCAGCAAACGAGCAAAGTAAAGATTACTTTGTCGTTTGCTATAGAACAAAAGAGAAGAAAAAGAAACTCTGGCCGGGCTTACAAACGGAAAACAGGGGCTGCCGCATTTCGTTGATTCTGCGGCAGCCCCTGTTGTTGGTTCAGTTCAGTTTTGCTTTTCCATTTGTGAAGCGCAGCCATACCTTTCTCTTCAGCTTGCTGCTCTTGATTTCAACGCCGATATAGCCGTCGTCGGTATCGATCACAAGATAACGCGGTGTGTACCGCACGCCCTTTTTCACGCTGCCGACACTTTCAAGCAGATCGTCGTCATAATATTTCAGTTTGGATTTCGTTTTATTCTGCTTCCGAATGCAGTACAGCTCTTCATCGTCCTGCGGCGTAAATTTGCTTCCGGAGATAATATACGGAACCCGCACCGTGATCTTTTCCTTGCCGCCCAGAACCACGTTCTGTTCGAGGACGACGGAGCCGTCTCCCGGAACCTTGGGCGTCTGGCTGTTCTTGAAGTAAAAGCCCTTGGCAAGGGTGCTGCCCTTCTTCCCCGAGATCGATGCGCGCTTGGTGATCTTTCCTTTGGCAAGCCGATAAGCCGTCATCACGGATTTTCCGCCCGCTGTGGTATAGAGCTCCAGGAATTCCTTGTAATTATCAGAGGAATTCAGGTTTGCAATGTACATGGCGTACGCTTTTCCGCCGGTGTGAAGCTTCAGCACAGACTTGCCATCCGCATAAAGAGCGTCTTTCGTCCGTTTGAGAATCACAAACCCGTCCGGTGTATACATCTTTGTGGTATACTCCTTGCCTGCAGCCATTTTGGTGAGACCCTTGGCCGTATCCGTCAGCGCTTTGACTGTCACAACACAGGTTGCCGTCTTTCCGTTGGCAGATGCCGTAATCTTCGCCTTACCGCCCTTCAGGCCCGTTACCACGCCCTTGCTGTCGACACTGGCCAGCTTCGGGTTGAGCGATTTCCAGGTCACTGCCGTTGTGGACGGCCCGGTCACAACCGCCTTGAGGGTAACCGTTCTCTTGACGAAAACCGTCGCCTTGGTCTGGTCCAGTTCCACGGAGGGCGAATCCACCGTAACCTTACAGGTGGCGGTCACACCGTTCGACCTTGCCGTAATGGTAGCAATCCCGCCGGCTCTGGCCGTCAGCACGCCCTGTCCGTCCTCATTGCCTACCACACGGACAACCTTGGGATTGTCCGATTTCCATGTGACAACCTTGGAATCTCCGTTTTTGATGGTCGGCGTCAGGATTTTCTCTTCATTCAGCGCCATCGTCAGCGACTTGCTGTCCAGGGTGATGGTCGGAATCGTCCCCGGATCGCCGAGATATTTCCGGCGGTTCTTCTCCGTGTTCGGAATAAACGTGATTCTCTTTGCCTTCGTGCTGCCGGTATACTGCTTAATCCGGGCCGAATACTGCTTCCTCGTTATGATCGCCGCCGTGTTTTCCTTCTCGTTCTTGTAATAAATGGCGTTTTTGTTGTCATCCTTTACCATGCCGGCAACATACGCATCTTTTCCGGACTCGGCGTGTACATACAGCCGGCGATAGAGGAACTCATTGCGGGTGCTTCCGTCGGAATCATATACGGCGCAGGAATAAACCCCTGTCTTCGGAAACACATAGTACACCGTAAAGCGGTCTGCCCAGGCCCGCACGGCACCTTTATAGGCCGCGCCGTTGACATAGACAACCGACGTCGCGTTGTAATTGTCGCTTCCCTTCTGCTCAATCAGATCCGGTACATTGTTGTTGTCCAGCATGACCAGGGCAAACGACTCTACATAACCGGCCGTTCCCTCTTTCTCATGTTTGTACAGATAACGGGCGTATTTGATTTTCGCTTTTTCCGCGGAAGTCAGCGTTTTCGCCTGCACGGTTCCCGCGAATGCCATCAGCATCAGCAGTAGCACTGCAGCCAGAAGAGAACGGCGTTTCCCTGCCCATCTTTCCGGCAATCGACTAGTCATCTTTTTCATCGCCATCATCCTCCTCTTACTTTACGGTCACTTTGGTTCTTCCGAACGTGCCGTCCTGCATATAAGAATAAATATATGTTGTCCCGGCTGACACTGCTTTTACCTTGCCTTTCGCACTCACCGTGGCTACGGCGGGATTGGTTGACTCATATCTGACAACGACATGTGTCATGATCTTTTTCTTTGCTGCTTTCTTATCCGCCGCCACCTTCAGCTTATATGTCTTCGTTTTCTTCAGAGACAGCTTCTTGCGGTTCACCACCGCTTTCTTATACTCGGTGTATTTTCCGCCCGTTGTCGGTACATGAAGCATGGAAGCCGATTCGATCGTCTTGTAGTACTTGTCGGAAGAAATATACTTGTAGGCAACCACGATATATTTATAGTAGGTTCCCGCTTTCAGTCCGGAATGCGTATAGCTGAGCGTCTTTACCTTCTTTTTATTTGCCGGAGCCTTTACCACCTTCAGCTGTTTGATCGTCTTTCCGCAGGGGCCGCCGTACACAAGATAATGCGTTGCATCCGGCAGAACATTCCAGGTCAGTTTCACCTTTTTGTTTGATACCGTTGTGGCGCGGGGCTGAAGTCTTGCGAAGATCGCTTTCTTCTGCGCCTGGCGCTTATCATTCTTTTTAAATCTGGTCTGTTCCAGTTTGCATGCGGAACAGGTGCGGTGTTCAACCGTTGCGACCGCCGTGTTCTTTGTATATTTTACCGTCCATTTTGACCAGGAATGCTTTCCTGTTGCCGGCTCCGTCTTTGAGGAATTCGGCTGCTTCTCTCCGCAGGCTCTGCACTGCATATGCGATTTTCCTGCTTTGGAACAGGTCGGCTTCACATCATAGATCTTTGTGTAATTGTGAGTCCCGTTTGCATTTCCGTAAGGGCTGGTCTCACAGTTCTTGCAGTATCTCGTTCCGGTCTGCGGATTGTACGGCCACCAGGTAACGTTCGGCTGCTTCGCTTTGTAGGTATTCTGAACCGCCACGCTCCAGGACTTGCTTCCCAGCGGATAGTACGCCGTAATTCTCGCGGAGGAATTTGTCTTGTAACTGTTGTCAATGATCGTAATGCCTTTCCCGCTCATGCTGTCGCGCTGCTCATTCAGGTAGATCGTGGTGAGAACGCGTCCGCAAAGGAGGCGGCTCGCGGACGGAGTCCAGCCGGAAGCCGGATATTCGGTTGTGCTCATAACCGGATCCACTCCGAAATTCGGATTTTTCCGAAGATCGATGCTGTCGATGGCGGTCTCCTGAATATCCAGATAATACAGGCTCTCGTTATTGGCAACGTCGAGGCTGGAGATGGCCGTCTCGGAGCAGTCAAGGAATTCCAGATTCTTGCATGCAGAGACATTCAGGCTGGTAATTCCTGTATGCGAGCAGTCCATGCCGATCAGACGCGTGGACGAAGAAAGATCCAGCGTATTGACCGCTGTGTTTGCACAGTACAGGAAGCCGAGCGAAGTCGTCCCGGTCAGCGTCAGCGTGTTCATAGCCGTCGATGAGCAGTATACATAGGTAAGGGCGGTACAGTTCGTGACATTCAGTGAGGTAATCGTCGTGATACCCCATGCCTCGAAGTCAATCGTAGTAATCGCCTTACAACCGGAGGCATTCAGTGTCTTCAGCGGTACATTGCTCAGATCCAGCGTTTTCAGGCTGGCATGGTTGCTGATGTTCAGGTTGGAGATATTCGTATCCGCGAGGTAAAGTTCGCGCACGGCTGTCGCTTTACTGATATCAATCGAGGTCAGGTCTCTGTTCTTACTCAGGTTCAGGTAAAACAGGTCTGTATTGGCACCAAAGGTGATGCTGGAAAGTTTTGTATTGCTGCAGTTCAGTTCCCGAAGATTGGTATTGGCCGAAACATTCAGTGACTGAATCTGCGTACCTGCGCAGTACAGCCGTTCCAGTGCCTTATTGTTTGAAACGTCGAGCGCACTCAGCTGTGTACCGGTAAGATTCAGCTCCTTCAGCCCGGTGTTGCTCGATACATTGATCGAACTCAGGTTTCCGCAGCCATTCAGGTTCAGCGTCTGCAGATCGGTCAGTCCGGTGACATTGATACTGCTCAGCGATTTGCACCCGGAAAGATTAACACTCACCAGTCTCGTATTGCCCGTCAGATTTGCCGATTTAATGCTGCTGTTCAGTGTCAGTTTTTCCAGACGGGTGAAGTAGTTCAGACCCGTCAGATCCGTCACGTCTTTAAGGTCCAGCGTCCGGTTCTTCGGCAGATCCGCTGCCAGATCCTCCTGCAGCTTCGCCCATTCCTTTTCGGACATGCTGTCTTTCGCAGAGGTGTAGTTGGCTTTTACATACGTACGCAGATTTGCATCCTTGAAAATATTGCTCAGCGTATAGGTCGCAGCGTCCGTCAGAGAGGCATCCTCCACCTCTTCCGCTTCATCAAAGAGGCTGTCTTCTTCTGACTCGGGCTCGACTTCTTCCACCGCCTCAGCAAAGCCGTCCTCCAGAACCGCATCCACAGTGTCTGCTTCCACGGATTCCGTATCCACAAGGCCGTCGGCCGGATCCGTTTCTTCCGCAGAGTCCGCAGCTTCTTCCGCGTCTGTGAGGGTATCGGATAATGATTCCTCCGAATCCGTAAGCGCTGCCTCATCCTCGCTCAGGCTGACGTTCAGATCGTCTTCACCGGAGCCAATGGCAGGATCTTCCGCGTCCTCTTCCGCTGCCAACTGCTCATTGTCCTCATCCGCCGTGTCGCCGGCATCGATGAAGATCCCGTCGTCCAGACCGGCAACCACAACATCCCCGCCTGCCGTGTCCGCAAATGTAAAACCGGCGTCTGTTCCGTCCTCTGTCTGTGCTTCTTCGATCGTTTCATCAGCGGTTTCATCGGAAACCAGGGCAGATTCCGCCGCATCGGTAATCAAAACCTCAACCGGAGCCAAGCCCTCACTGCCGAATCCGGTCAGGGCGACGTCTCCGTCGATTCCTTCATCTGTTCCCCATTCGCTCACTGTATCCGTAAGGATCAGATCCTCTGCAAACGCAGAAAAACCCGCTCCCTGCAGCGCCATTGAGACGGTAAGAAGAGCAACCATAAGTTTCTTTGTCTTACGCACAACCGTACCCCCTTATCCTCGCTGAGTATTCCCTTTCAGAGCCGGATGAACCTATCCGGTCATAGCAGAAACAGCAGTCACTGAAATCGAGACTGCTTCCGTATAAATTATTACGAAAATATTATATAATTATTTCTTTTTTGCGTCAACCACACGAAATGGTGATTTACAGAATCTTTTTAACAAAATATAGGAAATTCATCGGATTTTTCTGTGAGATAGGAAAGATAGCTGCTATACAAATCCGGCAAAGCCGTACGCCCTCATGCCCCTTATATCTCATAAGCTGACCCGACCCACTCCGCCAGGCTAACGGTTAACTCCGACTAAGGACCCGGGGCATTC
>CACXHD010000104.1 GCA_902767335.1 uncultured Lachnospiraceae bacterium | reverse complement strand
TTTGCCAAGGAAATATGCGGCTTTAGCCGCGCAAATCCGGCGCAGCAAACGAGCAAAGTAAAGATTACTTTGTCGTTTGCTATAGAAGCCGGGGTAAGAGCGTGGCGCATATGCGCGAATATCCCGGCTTCTTAGTCGGAGTTAACCGTTAGCCTGGCGGAGTGGGCCGGGTCAGCTTATGAGATATAAGGGGCATGAGGGCGTACGGCTTTGTCGGCTGTGAATAGGAACCCTATACATAGACCCTCGGAACGCGTTTGGCAATATCGCAGACAAATTCATACGGGAATCGTCCGGACAGACGCCCCAGTGTGTCCGCGGTGATCTCCTCATCGCCGTCTTTTCCCATAAGAATCACCGGATCATAGGGTTTGACATCCATTCCGGTCACATCCACCATGAACTGATCCATGCAGACCCGTCCGAGAATCGGTGTTTTTTGTCCGTGTATGAGTACGTATCCCCGGCCGCTTAAGGAGCGGGGATATCCGTCTCCGTAACCGACGGGAATCGTGGCGATTTTCATAGTTTCACCGGCGGTAAAGGTTCCGCCGTAGCTGACGGAAGTGCCGGCCGGGATCTCTTTCACAAAAGAGACATGACTGACGAGCTCCATCACCGGGCTGAGGGGGCTGATCTCCCGCCGCATCTCATCCGAAGGGTAAATCCCGTAAATGGTGATGCCGGCCCGGACCATGTCAAACTGCGCCTGGGGCAGCTCCAGGATGCAGGCGCTGTTGGCGCAGTGCCGGATCGCAGGGGCGACGCCTTCTTTCGCGAGAAACTCCGTAAAATTCCGGAAGCGTTTGAGCGCGGCCAGGACATTGGTTTTATCCGCTTCGTCCGCCCGGGCAAAATGTGTAAATACGCCTTCGGCTTCCAGACCCGGCAGGTGAGCGATGCGGGCGGCCTCGGCCGCTCCCTCGGCGGTATCCGGCAGACCGATCCGGCTCATCCCGGTATCCACGGCCAGATGGATCCGGAGAGTCTTTCCCCTGGAAACGGCCGCCTCGGAGAGCTCACGGGCCGAGTCAAAGTCAAACACGGCCGGCCGTATGTCATACTGCACAAGCAGCGGATAATCCTCACGGAAAACAAACCCGAGAATGAGGACCGGCTTGCGGATTCCGGCGGTTTTAAGCTTCACGGCTTCTTCCGCCGTTGCTGTGGCGAAGCCCCAGATATACGGCAGATCCTCCACCGTCTTTGCGATGGCAGCCGCTCCGTGGCCGTAGGCATCTGTTTTTACGACGGCGCAGATCCCGGTTTCGGGATTCAGTTTGTCATGCATCATGCGGAAATTGTCCAGAACCGCCTGAAGATGGATTTTTGCGCATATTCTTGTATGTTCTTTCATAGTACTCCTGCTTTCAGAAAAGCGTCCGGAATGGCCTCGCAAAGGTCCACGGACGTCATGGAACGCATCCCCTTCCGGCTTCCCGCGACCCGGCCGGCTGTGCCGTGGAGGAATGCGGCCGCGCAGGCCGCCTCGAAAGGTTCCATTCCCTGGGCGGCAAGTCCGCAGATCATCCCGGCCAGCACATCGCCGCTTCCGCCGGTCGCCATACCGTCACACCCGCTTTGATTGAGGCAGATCCGCTGTCCGTCTGTAATCACGCTGACGGCATCCTTGAGGACACAGATCAGATGATGTTCCGCCGCAAATTCCACGGCGGTTTTCACCGGATCCCGGCATACTTCGGAAACCGAAATGCCGCAGAGCCTTGCCATCTCGCCGGGATGCGGCGTTATGATCAGGGAACGGCAGCAAAAAGCCGGGTCTTCGGAATGCAGAAGGCCCTGCTCTGCAATCAGATTGAGCGCATCTGCATCAGCCACCAGAACGGTCCGGCAGTGCTGTCGGATCAGCTGCAGGATCCGCCGGGCATCTTCTCCGGTTCCAAGTCCCGGCCCGACCGCGGCGGCATGGATCCCGTCCAGCGTCCGGGTCAGCCGTTCTTCCTGATCCCAGGAAAGATAGACCGCTTCGGGCACCGTGCTCTGCAGTATCGTCCGGTTTGAGGCATGCACCGCCGCGGTCACCAGGCCGGTTCCGCACCGGTAGGCGCTTTTTGCCGCGAGATACGCGGCACCGGCCATTCCGGGACCGCCGGCCGCAATCAGTGCCCGTCCGTAACTTCCTTTGTTCGATCTGGTCTGTCTTTCGGGAAGCATCGCTTTAAGATCGTCTTCCTCCAGAACCATTCCCGGGGAAACGGGAACCGGAATCCCGATCGGACAGACGCGCACGACGCCGCAGAAATCTCTGCCGGGAAAAAGCAGATGGCCGTATTTTGGCGCGGCAAAGGTGACGGTCAGATCCGCGCGGACCGCGATTCCGCGAATGCGGCCGTTGTCTGTGTCAACACCGGAGGGAATATCTACGGCAGCGACCGGGCAGCCGGCATCGTTGATCGTTTCGATCACATCCCGGTATCTCCCTTCGATATCCCGGGTCAGTCCGATGCCGAACACGGCGTCAATGATCAGTCCCCATGCCGTCTGCCGGATCCTGTCCGGTTCCGTTTCGACATCTGTTCTATTCTGCCGCAGGCAGATTCGTTTCCAGATTTCCGCCTGTCGAATACACTCTTCGCTCCGGTGCTCCGCGTTTCCGGCGAACAGAACATGAACGGTATATCCGCGTTCCGAGAGAATCCTGGCGGCGGCATAGCCGTCACCGCCGTTGTTTCCGCTGCCGCAGACAACCAGAATTGGCCGGTCCTTTTTTTGGGGGAGATCAAAAAACTCCTCCGCTGTATCACAGACGGCCAGAGCGGCGCGTTCCATGAGAACAGCAGAAGGAATTTGAAGAGATGTTATCGTATCATAATCCGCCGCCTTCATCCGGGCGGCATCCAGTACATATTTCATAACGTTTTCGCTTCCAGTTCATTCAGACGATACGAAAGCTGCATCAGGCTCTCCGAGAGGTGTACATTTTCCACAATGACATGGTCTGGAACATCCAGATCCGTATGCGCAAAGTTCCAGATCGCCCGGATCCCGCTGCCCGTCAGGATCGGACAGACCTCATTCGCTCCGCTGGAGGGAAGTGTCAGCGCCGCAATATCGACCCTGTTTTCCGCCAGAAACCTTTCCAGCGTGTCGGTCATCCGTACGGGTATGTCCCGGATCAGGCTGCCTTCCAGGGAACGGTCATGATCAAAGATCCCGATCACATGGAAACCCCGCTTTTCGAAGAGAACATAACTTGCCAGCGCACGTCCGAGATTGCCTGCGCCGATGATGATCATATAGTGTTCTTTATCCAGCCCCAGAAGACGGGCAAATTCCTGATGCAGAAAGCTGACATTGTATCCGTACCCCTGCTGGCCGAAACCGCCGAAATGATTAAAGTCCTGGCGAATCTGGGAAGCAGTCACATGCATCATACGACTCAGTTCCCCGGAGGAAATCCGCTCCACGCCCTGCTCCAGCAGCAGCCCGAGATAACGGTAATATCTGGGAAGACGCTGAATAACCGCTTTGGAAATGTGTTGTGTTTCCATTCTCGTCTCTCAACTTTCTCGATTACGCTTGTTCCACGCACGGCTCTCCCGCATGTCCATGCATGAACGTCATACGGGAAAACTTTTGCGATTTGTTTCTATTATAGTAATTCCCGTGGACAAAGTCAATGTGGACGCCGGATCCGTTCCCTTATGGCATTGCTGTTCACAGCCATCCAAAGCACTTGTAATTTTCTTCCGTTTCGTTTACCATAATCATCGATCATTATCGCAGGAGAAACAATCATCATGATACTTTCATGTCATAAAATAACGAAATCCTTTGGCGGAAACTTCATATTGAAAGAAGCATCCTTCGGCATTGAAGAGAATGAAAAAGCAGCCATCGTAGGAATCAACGGCGCGGGCAAGTCAACGCTGCTGAAAATCCTGATCGGGGAAATGCCCGCCGACGAAGGCGAGGTGACGCTTTCAAAAGGCAAAACCATCGGTTACCTTGCACAGCAGAAAATGGTGACCGGGGAACGGACGATTTATGAGGAACTGCGCACGGCGAAGCAGCATATTTTCGATATGGAGACGGAACTGCGCACCCTTGAAGAACGGATCAGCCGCCCTGCCCCCGGGGACGATCCGGAAGAAATGATGGAGCGTTATCATCAGCTGACCAGTGCCTTTGAACAGCAGAACGGATATCAGGTGCGCAGTGAAATCACGGGTGTGCTCAAGGGACTGGGGTTTTCCGAGGAAGAATTTGACAAGCGTACAGACACGCTTTCCGGCGGGCAGCGGACGCGAATCGCTCTGGGCAGACTGCTGCTTTCCTCCCCGGATATCCTTCTTCTGGACGAGCCTACCAACCACCTGGACCTGAATTCCATCCGCTGGCTGGAAAGCTATCTTCTCAATTACCGGGGCACCGTCCTGATTGTGGCCCATGACCGGTATTTTCTGGACAAGGTCGTCACAAAGGTCATTGAAATCGACCAGGGCCGTCTGATGACCTTCATGGGGAATTATTCGGACTACGCCGTAAAGAAGCGCCAGCTGATGGATGTCCGGCTGAAAGCCTGGATGAAACAGCAGCAGGTCATCCGCCATCAGGAAGAAGTCATCACGAAGCTTCGGTCCTTCAACCGGGAAAAGTCCATTAAAAGAGCCGAAAGCAGAGAAAAGATGCTGGAAAAAATGGATGTGCTTGAAAAGCCGGTCCAGGAGAACACGCAGATGCATCTTACGCTGCAGCCGCGCACGGTCAGCGGAAACGATGTGCTGAACGCCGAACATCTTTCAAGATCCTTTGGTCCGCTGAACCTTTTTCACGATGTGGACATTCATATCCGCCGCGGAGAACGGGTCGCCCTGATCGGAGACAACGGCACGGGAAAAACGACCCTTCTGAAAATCATCAACGGTCTTCTGAAACCGGACACCGGTACAGTTGTGCTCGGAGCCAATGTCTGCATCGGATATTATGACCAGGAGCACCAGGTTCTTCACAGTGAAAAGACGCTTTTTGACGAGCTTTCCGATACATACCCTTCGCTGAACAACACCGAAATCCGCGATGTTCTGGCAGCCTTTCTGTTTACCGGGGAGGATGTGTTTAAACGGATCTGTGATATCAGCGGCGGTGAGCGCGGCCGGGTATCCCTTGCGAAGCTGATGCTGTCGGAGGCGAACTTTCTGATCCTGGATGAACCGACCAATCATCTGGACATTATCTCCAGGGAGATTCTGGAAAATGCGCTCCGCTCCTATACCGGCACCGTACTCTACGTCTCCCATGACCGTTATTTCATCAATCAGACGGCAACCAGAATCCTGGATCTGGAGAATCATTCGCTCACTAATTACCTCGGAAACTATGATTATTATCTGGAAAAACACGATGAACTGACGGCACGGCTTTACGGACAGACGAAGCCGGCCGGAGAATCCGGTCAGTCTTCCGACACTGCCGGAAAAGAGCTGCCATCCTCCTCCCAGGACACCCGGCAGCAGTGGCTGCGCAGCAAACAGGAACAGGCACAGCAGAGAAAACGGCTGTCCCGTCTGAAACAGACAGAGGATCTGATCAACGAGCTGGAACAGCGGGATCGTGAAATTGATGATCTTCTCTCCCGGGAGGCGGTCTACACGGACGTTGCCCGATGCCGGGATCTCACCGAAGAAAAAGCCCGCATCGCCTCCCGTCTGGAAGAGCAATACGAGCTTTGGGAAGAACTGAGTGAAGAATAAAAACCGTCCCTCAGTTCTCAGAACTCAAGCAGATATTTTTCATAGGCATTGACCACAGTGGTGTTTCCGTGCTGCCGGACCCGCTGGACATCCATACCGTAATTCATATGTACATGTCCGTGCACCATAAAGCGGGGCTGATATTTATCCATCAGTGTATTAAACACTTCGAATCCTTGGTGCGGAAGGTCGCTTCCGTCTCCGACGCCTCTGGCAGGCGCATGCGTGAGCAGGATATCAAATCCTGCTCTTCTGCGGATTTTGAAATACATCTTTGCCGCGCGTTTTTTCATCTCCCGTTCCGTATACTGATGCGGGCCGGGACGATAGCGCATGGAACCGCCCAGCCCCAGAATGCGGATTCCCTCATGAACGTAGACCGTGTCATCCACGCAGATACATCCTTCCGGCGGCTGCTCGTTATATCGGCTGTCATGATTCCCGTGAACATATAGAACCGGGCACGGCCCGAGAGTCACAAGAAAGGACAGGTAGGAAGCGGGCAGATCTCCCGCTGACAAAATCAGATCCACGCCCCGCAGCCGGGATTCGTCAAAATAATCCCAGAGCGCTTTCGATGGTGTATCTGCAATGACAAGAATTTTCATAATACATTTCCCGGAGCCGTCAGCCCGGTTCTCCTGTTTCCGGCAGAGTGCCGGCTATGCTGACAATTTCTTTTGCCCGCTCATTCATCTCATCGATCGATGGAATGCTTCCCACGATATTGTCACAGAGCCAGTTCATCGTGATCACTGCCTCCGGAGAGAAAAACCCATCCTCTTCGCCGTATATGGTTCCGTCCTGGGAACGGATCTTTCCGCGGAACGGATGCATGTTGTCGTTGCAGAAAAGATCATGGATAATGTTTACCAGAGACAGCAGGCCCGTCGGCAGATGCCGTGAGGGGATCAGATCAATAATTCCGCCGGAAATCCCCCACCAGTAACTGAGGGCAGGACGGCTGTTTGTCTGTGCATTGTTCCAGGAACCGGCCAGTATATCCCGGAGGATCTTCTCATAAAACTTTCCCCAGTTCCAGATCGGCACGGCAAGATTCCGGAAGGAGTCCTTTTTCAGCTCATACAGCCCGTATCTGCGGTTCTTCGAACCCGGACGCATAGCGTCCACATCCGAAATAATGCTGATATCATTCCGCCGGGCAAACTCTTCCAGAGACATCCCTTCCACGCAATTCCAGTGAAGAAGGATCAAGGCACGGGGATTTGTCATGGCTGCCCCGAGAGCAAACGCATTGATACAGGCGATGGACCCATAGATCGGATAATCCGCGGCATAGACGATCCGGTCGTTCTCAGTCATTGCGCCGGCAATCATCCCCTCCAGAAATTTCGCCTCATACATCCGCCCGTAGTAAGTCCGCAGCAGGCTGTGCGGGCGGTGAACGCAGCAGTTCAGGAACTTGATGCCCGGATATTTCACGGCTGCCTTGAGCGTTTCGCTCAGCATGGTTTCACTGGTCGTGAAAATGATGCGGCTTCCGTTTTCCACAGCAGTGTCCACGACCCGCTGCAGATCCTCCGCGTGTCCCATGAGCGAATATGCGCTGGTGTGGATCCGCTCGCCGAAGACATCCTCCAGATGCATTCTTCCCAGATCATGGCTGTAGCTCCATCCGGATTCATCGATTCCGTACTCATAGATGAAGGACACATTCAGATATTTATCTCCGGTGGATTTGAAAAACCTTGTGAAAAGACTGGTTTCGGCAGTCCCGTCTTCCGGATCCATCAGAAGAGTCTGTTCCGTGCTGGCCTTCACAACCGGAAATTCCGTCCAGATTTTTGCGACATCGGCTTTCATTTCCGCTTCCGTTTTTCCTTCGATCTCCTCATATGGGAATACGCCGAGGTAGGTCAGGAATGCATCCGCCATCGTAATATCCAGTTTTTTCCCGCCCTTTTCCTCAAAGGCTTTGGAAAACTTCAGATATGCAGAGGAAAAATCCTGACGCTGCTGTTCGGTCCAGTCGTCCTCCGGACCGATCCCGACCGCTTCAGTGAGTTTTGCAAAGCCTCCCTCTTTGGAGAAGCGCAGATAATTAATCTGCGTATGCCGGTAGAAGGTCATGTATTCATAGAAAATACGTACTTCCGGATCGGACGTACGCTTCGGGATAATCCGCCGGACCTCTCCTTCGATACTGAAGGCATTCAGATATTTGAAAACGCTGACCCGCTTGTTGCCCTCCAGAACATAGTAACGGTTCATAAATTCATAGGCAATGATCGGATCCTTGACGCCTTCCTGAAGCTGATAGTCGATGAGATTGATCCATTTGGTCGCAAACTCAGAGCGCTCGTCCATCAGCGGCATAAAATTCGGCGCAAACGAAGACCGCCTGCCGGCCGTTTTCGTTCCGACGATCTGTTCCAGCGGGATCTCCATGACGCCGAGATTGACCTCATCGAGCACATCCGCCGTCCGCAGGAAATCATCCAGCGCCGCGAGGCAGGGAGATTCTCCTCTCGCAGCTGCCGCCCTGCTGGCCTTTTCTCCCATTTTTAAAGCTTTCTGATAATCTGATTTAGCCATATTCTCCTTTATCGTTCAATACGTCCCGCAACCTCACGGATGAAATCCAGTGAATTGACCGTTCTGGGATTCTCCGTGGTGGTGATCAGGGCCAGGTCTTTTGTCATGACGCCGCTTTCGATCGTATCAATGACTGCTTTTTCAAGCGCATCGGCAAAGGCTTCCAGCGCAGGGATCTGGTCTATCCTGCCCCTCTGGCGCAGAGCGCCTGTCCAGGCAAAAATCGTTGCAACCGAGTTGGTGGAAGTCTCTTCCCCGCTGCGGTATTTATAATAATGTCTCTGAACCGTTCCGTGGGCAGCCTCGAACTCATAGTTCCCGTCCGGAGATACCAGCACGGAGGTCATCATGGCCAGGGAACCAAAGGCTGAGGAGATCATATCGCTCATGACATCTCCGTCATAGTTTTTGCAGGCCCAGATAAACCCGCCTTCGGATTTCATGACTCTGGCGATCGCGTCGTCAATCAGCGTATAGAAGTAGGTAATGCCTGCTTCTTCAAAGGATTTGCTGTACTCTTTCTCAAAGATTTCCTGGAAAATATCCTTAAAGGTATGATCATACTGTTTTGAGATCGTATCTTTGGCCGAAAACCACAGATCCTGTTTCAGGCTCAGCGCATAGGAAAAACAGCTGCGGGCAAAACTTTCGATGGAGGCATTGATATTATGCATTCCCTGCAGGATCCCCGGGCCGGAGAAGGAATGAATCAGCGTACGTTCCTCTCTGCCGTCCGCGCCGGTAAATACCAGCTCCGCACGGCCGGGTTTCGTCACGATCATTTCACTGGCGCGGTATACGTCGCCGTACGCATGACGGGCGATGGTGATCGGCTTTTTCCAGGTACGCACATTCGGTGCAATATTGTTCACGACGATCGGCGTCCGGAAAACCGTGCCGTCCAGGATGGCGCGAATCGTCCCGTTGGGACTTTTCCACATTTCCTTGAGATTGTATTCCGTCATTCTTGCGGCATTCGGCGTGATCGTTGCACACTTCACGGCAACGCCGTATTCACGGTTTGCCTCGGCAGCCTCCAGGGTCACCCGGTCATCCGTCTCGTTGCGGTGCTCCAGACCGAGATCGAAGTAAACGGTTTTCAGATCCACATAGGGCTCGATCAGTTCTTCCTTAATCCAGCGCCACAGGATACGGGTCATCTCATCTCCGTCCATCTCCACAAGCGGCGTCGTCATTTTAATCTTTTCCATCATAGAGTCAGAGCATCCTTTCTTACAATCAGGGAGGAAATCAATGGACTTCTTCCAGTACGTTCCGGTTGATATACAGATAGTTGATCAGTGAAATCACGGTCAGAGCCAGAGCCAGCCAGATCAGAACCGTTTCAATGGTGTCGAAGACACCGCCGAAGTGGAACACCAGGAGGATCACGGTCACCATCTGAACGGCCGTTTTGACTTTCCCCCACATGTTTGCCGCAATCACGACTCCCTTTTCGGCTGCAATCAGGCGGAAACCGGAAATGATAAAGTCTCTGCCGATAATGACAATGACAATCCAGTAGGGGATACGGTTTTGCGCGACCAGACAGATCAGGGCCGAGCAGACCAGAAGTTTATCTGCCAGCGGGTCCATAAATTTCCCGAATACCGTGATCTGATGGTTCTTTCTTGCGAGATATCCGTCCAGCGTATCCGTCAGACTGGCGAGGATAAAAATGATCCCGGCGATGATATTTCCGTGGGCGCCTCCGACCGGCGTCATAAGAAAGACGATAAAAAACGGAATCATGCAGACCCGGAGAATCGTCAGGGCATTCGGTACATTCATTTTCATATCATTTCTCCTATCAAATCATATTCGGAAGCCGCTGTGACGCGGATCCGCACAAAATCTCCGGACATCAGGACTTCGCCTGTATGAAGGAAAAGGTATCCGTCCACATCCGGCGCGTCAGCAGCCGTTCTGCATACATAAACGTCTTCGTCGACCGCTTTGCCCTCGACCATGACCGTCATTTCGGTTCCGATCTTCCGCTCTGCCAGATCCGCGGATATTTCCTGCTGCAGTTCCA
>CACXHD010000103.1 GCA_902767335.1 uncultured Lachnospiraceae bacterium | reverse complement strand
CGCGGTTTTGCCTATATCATCTGTGACGGCAAACCGATCTCCATCAGCAACAAGGCATTCCTTGCGATCGGAAAACTCAGGATCCTTACGATCCCGCTTTCCGTCTGGCTGATGATCCTTGCGTTTGTTTTCTTCGGATTTGTACTTGCGCGCACCAAGTTCGGGCGCAGCGTCTACGCGATCGGCGGCAGCCAGGAAGCGGCCAGACTGGCAGGCTTAAATCCGCAGCGGATCATTACCTCCTGCTTCATGATCATCGGCGTGCTGACCGCGATCGGCGGCATTGTATTTGCATCCCGTATGAATTCCGGACAGCCGGCGGCAAATGTCAACCTTGAGTTTGACGCGATCACGGCGGTTATCCTCGGCGGCGTATCCTTTGCCGGCGGTGTCGGCGACATGGCAGGAACGGTGCTCGGCGTTATCCTGATCCAGGCGTTCAATACCGGTCTGATCATGGTCAACGTTTCCACCTTCTGGCAGTACGTGGCCAGAGGCGCTCTGCTTCTGTTCGCTCTGACGTCCGACTTCATCCGTAAGAGAAGACGGGAGAAGGAACTTCTGGAAGCTTCCATGAGAAATATCAAATAATTATTACAGAATGTAATCCGGCCGGGACAGACAGCAGATGTCAAAAGACCGTTTCAGGCATATGCTGCGGCAGCCGGATACAGATAGAAACTGATGGCGCGGATATGAATATCCGCAGTTTCAAAGGCAAAAAACCTTATCTACCAAGGAGGAAAGAAGTATGAAGAAACTGGTTAGTGCAATTCTGGTAACAGCAATGGCAGCAGGCATGGCGGCAATGCCCGCTATGGCAGAAGAGGATCTTCTGGTTTACGGTATCTACAAAGCCGGTGATCAGACCTGGTTCATCGATGAAGGCGAAGCTGCTAAGAATGCAGTCGAAGCTCTGGGCGGAGAATTCGTTTATGTTGACGCTAAGATGAATCCCGAAGAGTATCTGAAAGCCATCGACAATGCCGTTGCAAATCATGCGACCGGTATCGTTACCTGCATCCCGGACCAGACTCTGTCGCAGGCAGCTCTGGACGCAGCCGGTGATATCCCGATGGTAGCAGCAGATGATGCTCTGCAGGATGCAGACGGCAACAAGCTGGCTCCGTGGGTTGGCATCAATGCATATGTCATCGGACAGGCAAACGGCGAGTGGATTGCCAATTATGCAATTGAGCATGAGCTGATCGACAAAGAAGACACCGGCCTTCTGATCATGACCATGGATACGGTTTCCAGCTGCGTACCGCGTGCTGAGGGCGAATTCGACAAATTCACTGAGCTCTGCCCGGATTTCCCGGAAGACCGCATCTTCTATGCTGACTATGACGGGACCACCGACAAGGGCAATACCGCAGCCGCTGCTGTATTTACCGCAAATCCGCAGATCAAGACCTGGCTGGTAACCGGCGCCAACGAAGAAGGCACCATCGGCGCATGCCGTGCTCTTGAGACCCAGGGTCTGGATGCAGACGCCTGCGTAGTAGGCCTTGGCGCTTACATGGCAAAAGACGAATGGAATGACAAGGGCGCAGACGGCACCTGCATGAAGGCTGCTGCATACTTCTCCTCCCTGCAGGTTGGCGAAGGCTCCGTGGAAGTTCTGATGCAGATGATCAACGGCGAAGAGCCCCAGATGGAGACTGCTGTTGACGCCATCGTTGTTACTCCGGACGACTACAAAGAAGTTATGGGCAAAGACGCTGAATAATTTACAGACAGCGCCTGAAAAAACGAGATCATAAAAAGGCCGTGGAAGATGAGATCTCATCTTTCACGGCCGAGTCAAAGAGGCACTGCTTCCGACTCATTCGAGTCAGAAGCAGCGCCTCTTTATTCATGATTCAATTTGAGTCAAAAAGCAAAGCCCCTTTTACTCATGAGTCAGAAACAGCGTCCCTTTGACTCTCCTTTTACTCATGAGTCAGAAACAACGTCCCTTCGACTCCTTCGACTCACCTTCGACTTATAAGCCGAGGCTTCTCAGGACAGGAGTTTCGCGCGGTAAGCGCCGGGGGTGAGCCCTTCGCGCTTGCGAAACGTAGCGCAGAAGCCGCTCTCCGAGTTGAAACCGGATAAGAATGCGATTTCCTTGACCGAAATATCGGACCGCTGCAGCAGGTATCTGGCGTAGTTGATCCGGGTTGCGATCAGGTACTGGTGCGGTGTGAAGCCGGTTTCGGCGGAGAAGAGCCTTGAAAAATAATAGGGACTCAGGGACACGTTTCCGGCCATCATTTCCAGGGTCAGTTCTTCCCGGAAATGCTCGTTGATATAGGCTATGGACATCTCGATGATTTCCTGTGAAGGGGCAACGCCGGAGGGATCCGGATGGGTGTTTACCAGTTCGGAAAGCATATCTGTGATCCGTCTGGACAGGTCCGCTTCGCGCACCGGAGCGGAAGAGGAAAACAACTCGTAGATTCTCCGCAGATGATGCGTAAAGGGATAGGTATTTTTCGGCGCAATGACGTTTCCGTTGTTCTGGAGGATCAGATGATAGTATTCTCCGGCGAGCGGCCCTTCGTAATGCAGCCAGTACATCTCCAGGAGGTCTTTGCCGAGATTCCCGTATTCATGCGGCTTTCTGCAGTCAAGAACGGCGACCTGGCCTTCCCGGATCACCCGGGACTGCCCTTCGTAGCGCAGCGTACATTCTCCCCGGCTGACATACATCAGAAGATAGTTGTCATAATGGGAACGCTTCAGATAGTAACCGGGCTCATACCGGAAGATACCGGTGATCACCGGATACAGATAGATTTTCTGCGCGACCGTGCTCGGCATATAGAGAAAATACTGGGAATCTTTCGTTATAAAGGGCTCTTTGGAATGCATTTACGCTTCCTCCATTTCTTTCAGCTCCGGCAGGACAATCAGCAGCATGGAGATAAAACAGGCAAGACCGCCGATCAGATTGGAGACCGGCTCAGCCATGAAGACGCCGTCCGTGCCGAGGCCGAAGGCGCCCGGCAGCAGCAGGGTCAGAGGGACAACCATGATCACCTTGCGGAACAGGCTGAAGAAGATGGCCTGCTTCTTTTTCCCGAGCGCCTTGAAAACGGTCTGCCCGCTGTATTGCAGCGACTGGAAAACAAAAGCCAGAAAATACAGGTGCAGGGCGCGAAACGCCATGGCTTCGAGGGCCGGATCCGTACTGAAGATCGAGACAAACGTCTTTGGGAAACGTTCGACCAGAATCCACATGACCAGCGTATAGGATACGCCGAGAAGGGTCATGACGGTGATTGCTTTGCGGACCTGTCCGGGGCGCTGTGCCCCGTAATTATAGCTGATGACCGGGGAGGAGCCCTCGCCGATGGCCTGCACCGGCGTGTCCAGGATCTGCCGGATACTGTTGATGATGGTCATGACTGAAACCCAGGCGGCGCCGCCGCAGCGCATGAGCATGTTGTTGCAGGCAATGGCCACGAGAGAATTGGTGACCTGCATAATAAACGAGGCGGTTCCAAGCCCGATGATATCCCTGGCATAGGGGAGGCTTTTTCCGAATGCGACGGGGTACTCATTCCGGGAGCTTGTGAAAAAGCGCCAGGAGACCACGAACGAAAGCCCCTGGGAGATGACGGTCGCGATCGCTGCGCCGCTGACCCCCATGTGCAGGGTAAAAATGAAGACCGGGTCCAGGATCAGGTTGGCGACAGCGCCGACGGTGACGGTCCACATGCCGATGGAGGCAAATCCCTGCGCCGTGATAAAGGGGTTCATGCCGGTTGCGAACATGGAAAACAGGGTGCCGAGCAGATAAATGCGAAGGTAGGGCAGGGCATAGACCAGTTCCGCATCCGTGGATCCGAAGAGCCGCAGGATTCCCGGCGCAAAGCATTCTCCCAGGACCAGGATGATTCCGGCGGTGATCACAAGAAGGCGCAGAGATGTATTCTGGATCTGCTGCGCCTTCTTCCGGCTGCCGCGTCCGAGCTCCATGGCAAACAGAGGAGAACCTCCCATGCCGAACATATTGGTAAATCCTGTGATGATAATGATCATCGGAAAGCACAGACCGACGGCTCCGAGGGCTGCGGTTCCTTCGCCCGGGATCCGGCCGATATAGATCCGGTCTACAATGTTGTAGAGCAGATGAAGCACTTGTGCAAACAGCATGGGAAAGGCGGTCTTCAGGATGTTCCTGAAGATCCGCTGATCGGAAAAGTCAACTTTTTTCATTTGCGGTCAGATTCCTCCGGAAGATTCGGTTTCGCGGAAAACGATGCTTCGCGCAGCGCTTCATAGTATTCCCGGATCTCTGTGCTGGGCTCCGTGTTCAAATGTTTCCGGTGAAGAGACCGCAGTTTTTCATATTCTTTCACTGCCTCTTCCGGATGTCCCAGTGCATTCTGCGCTTCCATAATCCGCATGTGCAGCCCTTCATCAAAGGGATCAATCATCGAAACGGAACGGCAGATCTCAAGCACCTGCTGATATTTCCGATCCGCCATCAGCCGGCCCGTATAGCGCCGGACGGCAGACAGATACTGAGTGTGCAGGTCTGTCACAAACGTTTCACCGCCGATAAAATCACCGGGAAAATACAAATCGCCCGTATACAGCTGCTGAATCTGACGGAACAGCTCTTCCTGCCGGAAAGACTTTTCTTCCGTTTCCATCTCGGAAAAGAGCCTGCGCAGCGTAAGAACATCAATCTCCATATCCGGCTGAACCTGGAAGGAATAACTGCCGGTGTCGGAGACAATACAGTTTTCAAGATCCGGACGGATCTCCGACAAAGTCTTGCGCAGCCGGCTTACCAGAGCCTTGATCGCACTGTCCGGATTGGAATACAGGTAATTGGACCAGAAGAGATTGATCAGACGCTGTTTCGGGATCTGCACACCATAGTTGAGAATCAGATATTCCAGGAAGGACGTTGCCTTCCGCATTTTAGAACTCAGGAGAGTAATCTCTTTCCCTCCGCAGGTAATGGAGAATTCGCCCATCAGGCGGATGCTCACAGTCTGGCTGTTTTCGGAATCCTTCGAAAGAAGCTGCGATTTGCCGGACGGATGTTTGGATTTCACATGACTGATCTCTTTCTGTACCTGGGAGGAACGGAACGGCTTGAGCAGGTATCCGGCGTCCATATGCAGGGACAGAACATTGAGCGCGTACTGGTCATAGCCGGTACAGAAGATCACCGAGAGGTCCGGGTGATATTCCACCAGCCTTCGGGCCAGCTCGATTCCATTCATTTCGTGCAGCTCAATATCCAGAAAAGCGATATCCACCGGATGATTTTTTGCCCATTCCAGAGCATCGTATTCGTCATCGAAAGACACGACGTCTTCGATATCCGGAGATTTGCGGACTGCCCGCACCAGAGCTTCCAGCGGCAGCAGTTCATCATCAACACATAATGCGATCATCTAAATCCCCTCCTTATTTCTCAGGTATGAAAATCAGACATACGGTTCCTTTCCCCGGGACGCTCTCGACCGTCAGGCGGCCGTCACAGAGCAGTTCAAGGCGGGTGCGCACATTGCGGATGCCGATATGTCTGTTTTCTTCATCTTTATCCTCCGTTTCGAAAAAACCAATGCCGTCGTCCGTTACAGCGACTTCCCAGCCGTCTTCCGTTTTACAGGAAGAAATCAGGATGGTCCCGATCCTTCCCCGCCGTTTCCGGAAACCGTGGCGGATCGAGTTCTCCACAAGCGGCTGCAGCGTCATTCCGGGAATATTGAAATCGACAGACTGCAGGTCATACTGGATATGGATCCCGGGAAAACGGATTTTCTCGATGGAGAGGTAGTGATTCAGATGGTCGATTTCTTCCGGAAACGGAATAACCGAGGGCTTTGAAATATCCGAATAATTGTCGCGCAGATAATCGGAGAGCAGGTAAATCATTTCCTGCGCTTCTTCCGGATTGGAGTCACACAGACTCGCTGCGGAGCTCAGGGTATTGTAAAGAAAATGCGGATTGATCTGCAGCTGCAGAGCCCGCAGCCGGCTCTCGGTCAGAGCGCGGCTTCTTCCGGACAGTTCGTTGACTCTTCGGACATACATATTTGTATAGAAGAATGTGACAGCACAGAAGGTTTCGATGCTCAGCAGATTTGCGTTTCCATTAAAAAGGAGCCGGACGACCATCCCAACAAACGGTAAGATCGGATAAGACATCAGAATCAGTTTTCTGTTCAGAGGCAGACTGCTGAGTGCTATATACACTAGACAGATCATGAACATCAGGGTCGGAAATATGACATAGAGGTTGTACAGCGGACCACGCTGGTAGATGCCGGACACAGGAGAAATAAAATAGTAGTATTTTCCGAAAAGATTTCCAAAAAGGAAGAGCATACTGACCAGAGCCGCCAGATAGAAAACCATGGAAAAGATGCGGTACAGGCTGTCCGGCCGGCGAATCAGGATATCCATAAGTATCCAGAATATAATGGTCAGAAATACCGGGCAGATACAATAAATCAGGTTCGCGATTATATTGAGAATATAAAAGGACGGATTCCCGTCGACGGTCCAGTAAACAAAGTCAGAAAACATATAGAATGTATCAATGATGATAAAAATCATAAACAGGATATCAAGCTTTTCAAACTGACGGCTGCGGAGAATGCTCAGATACATAAAGAAAGAAATGATGATTCCGAGACAGGTCAGGGAAGTAACCTGTACATAAGAAATCGAAGGCAGATTCACTTCTTTCATCACAAACAGGAACGCAAACAATATCATTCCCATCTGAGGGATCAGAAACAGATAGGCCAAGAGAAGAATTTTATTGTTTTTCTGTTTCGATTTGACTGCCATACGCTTCTCCGTTTTTCTGCTGAAACTGTATTGCCGGGTAGTGAGGAAAGATCCCTGTTCAGGCTTCTTTGTCTCCGTCAAAGCACTTCCCTCAGACGGTAAAACCTTGATTTATCATACCGCAAAAAAGAGCAAAATTCCACTGCCGGAGAGTTTTTTTGTGGTACAATACGAAAAGGACATATTTCCGCCTTCATGGCAGAATAGGAAACAGATCATCATTTACCAGGAGGAAATGTGATATGAAAGCGGTTATGCTCGAAGGAAATGCTGTCAACCCCGGAGACATCAGCTGGGAACCCCTCACCCGTCTGTGTGAGGTGACGTTTTACGGCAATACGGTCGGCGACCAGAAATGGGAGAGGATCGGGGGACATGAAATTGTGATTATGAACAAGGTCCCGATCACGAGGGAAGTTTTTGAACGGTTCCCGGAGATCCGTTATGTGGGCGTATGCGCGACCGGCTATAATGTGGTGGATATTGAAGCCGCAAGGGAGCATCATGTGACGGTCACCAATATTCCGGCTTACAGCACGGATTCCGTGGCGCAGTTTACCTGGGCGTTTCTTCTGAGTCTGGCTTCCCGGATCGGAGAACATGACCGGAGCGTCAAAAGCGGAGACTGGGTAAAAAGTGAAATTTTCTGCTACTGGCTGACATCCCCGACGGAGCTGGCCGGAAAGACCCTCGGGATTTACGGGTTCGGCAATATCGGACGAAAAGTGGCCCAGGCGGCTCCGGCCTTCGGCATGAATGTACTGGTGCATACGGCCCATCCGGAGAAGTATGCGCAGTATGAGAATGCGGCCCTTCGTTTTGTTTCGGAAGAGGAGCTGTTCGAAAAGTCCGACGCCATCACCTTCCACTGCCCGCTGACGCCGCAGACGACCGGACTGGTAAACCGGGAAAATATTGCGAAGATGAAGGACGGCGTGATCCTGGTCAATCTTTCCCGCGGACCGGTGGTCAATGAGGCGGATCTGGCGGAAGCGCTGAACAGCGGAAAGGTTGCCGGAGCCGGCGTGGACGTTGTTTCCGTAGAGCCGATGCAGGCGGACAATCCGCTGCTGCATGCAAAGAACTGCATCATCACGCCGCATATCGCCTGGGCGACGAAAGAGGCCAGAATGCGCCTGGTCAACATCGCTGCCGGAAACCTGAAGGCATTCCTGGAAGGGCATCCCGTGAACGCTGTGTGCTGAGGAGTGATGCTTTGGCTGGTCGTTTCCGTCTGCGGATGAAAGATTATTGGCAATGCGAATGCGCTGGTTTCCCGGCACGATTCTGCTGCCTGTGGGGACAGGAGAGTGCAGGGGTTCGAACTGACGAAGAATAAAAAAGGGGACATATCACAAAGGACTTCCTTTTAAAAGGATCCATTGTGGTACGTCCCCCATATTGATTGTCAGATATCCTCATACATATATGACGGCGCAGTACAGAAGCTTTCCTGCAGAAGGGCTTTTTCAGGCCTGACCGGAGAGAAAAATTTTACTTCCGTAACGCTCCAGCGCGAACAGAAGAAGCAGACCGATGACGCCGCAGGAGATCACTTCCCCGATTCCGACCGTGAGCATCATCATCGGGATCGGAAGCTCAATACCGTATCCGTACCGCAGTACAAACGGAACAATGATGGTATTCGAAACGATGGGCGGAACCGGAACCAGATACCTGTTTTTCCGGAGCATATATGAGAAGACGGCGCCGATCAGCGTTGCAATGCTGCCGAAGATGATATCCGGCAGGATGCAGCCGCCGAGAATATTGGCGAGCAGGCAGCCGACAAAGAGTCCCGGAATGGCGGCACCGGTAAAAAACGGGAGAACTGTGAGCGCCTCAGAGATACGCACCTGTACTTCGCCATAAGAAATCGGCGCAAATACCATGGTAAGAACGACATAGATCGCTGCGATCATCGCAGCCTGGACGAGGAACAAGGTTGTTTTGTTTTTCATAATCTGATCTCTCCTTTGCACAAATCAGGACTATAACATGCAAAGAACAGAAAATCAAGAGAAACGGCATTTTTATTCTTTACCGGGACTGTGAAAGATTACAGAAACCGACGGCCACCCGGGCTTTCCCATTTCAGATTGAAAGAGACGATGAATTATGGTAAGATAGCGGTGTTTTGTACGATAAAGATTTTCTTTGAAAACTGTACCGGGACAGCCTGGCCAAATGAGGCTCTGGGTACATGGCATTTTCGAAGATTATATTCAAGGAGATGAATCATATTCATGAGTGATGCCATAAAGGAACAAGGGACTCAACGCATCGAAAAGTGGGATAATATCAGAGGCATTCTGATGATCCTGGTGGTTTTTGCCCACGTAATTGAACCGGAAGTCAACGGGCAGGGGAATTTCAAAGGATTGTTCTGGCTGATCTATCTCTTCCATATGCCGGCGTTTTTTTTCGTTTCCGGATTGTTTTCAAAATCCGCGGTGAAAAACAGACGATATGACCGGGTTGTCGGATATGTGTTCCTGTTTTTTGCAATCAAAATGCTGGTATTCCTTTCCAAGACCATTGTCAGCCAAAAGCCGCCGCTGTTCCATGTCTACTGGGAGGATGGCATTGCATGGTATGCGTTCTGCATGGCGGTATTTCTGCTGGTTACAATACTGGCGCAGGATTTGAAACCCGGACATATTCTGGCGGGAGCGATACTGCTTGCCTGCTTTGCCGGATATGACGACAGTATCGGAGATACGTTGGTCCTGTCCAGAAGCATCTGCTTTTTCCCGTTCTTTTATGCCGGGTTCTGCGCATCAAAGGATACCGTAATGGAAAAAGTATCGCCGAACCTGTTCCGGATTATTTCCGGGGTCGTTTTCTATATTCTGTTGATCACGGCCGTTTTTACCGCGGATAAGGTTTACTGGCTGCGGCCTCTTGTAACCGGCCGGAATCCGTTTTCAAAACTGAACCGTTTCGCTTCCTTCGGCGGACTGATTCGTCTGGTTTATTACCCGGCTGTCATGGCAGTCTGCCTGATGCTGTTTTCTCTGGCACCTGCAAAGAAAACGTTCCTTGGACATCTGGGAAGGCGGTCTCTGTCGGTTTTTGTACTTCATATTCCGCTGCTCAACCTCCTGAACCTGTTCGGCTTCAAAGACCGTTTTGTGGAATGGAACATGTTCTCTTCTCATCTGATACCGTATATCATACTCACCGCAGGTGTGCTTTTGCTTTGCTCGGCGGCCTGGCCTTACAGAATCTGCAGATACATTT
>CACXHD010000102.1 GCA_902767335.1 uncultured Lachnospiraceae bacterium | reverse complement strand
GCTCATCCGATCAATTCACAGACCAGAGAGCAGATACAGGACATTATCCTGAAAGAATATCAACAGGCATTGACAGAGGAAGATCAGACGGAAGAGAGCTATGGATATCAGGATGAGATTTAAGTGTGTGCTTATTCGATGATAGTTTTTAAACAAACTTGTATACACTGAATTGCTGAAAAGGCGCTTATGCACGCTCCCATCGGGAGGTGCACAGGCGCCTTTACTTTGCGTCATGGAAAATCGCGATTTTCCATGACACAAAGACCCTCCGGGGGGATGCGCACTCGCGCGTAAGGAATTATGTTGCAGAAGCGACCGCGCTCGGCGCGGGAGTCTCGCAAGCGAGATTCTATTTTGGTGTGATTACGGTGTCAGTGTTTTGAAGCGAGCTGCTCGTGATTGCGGTTCATCGCTTCCGACATCAGGGAGCGGACATACCGGCCCGGGAATTTCCGTTCCTCCCCGGTCAGAGCGGACAGATCGACCGGATCCAGATACTCCACAATCACAGGGGTGCTCACAATGCGCGGAAAATGATCTTCCAGGATCGCGGAGGATCCGGAGATGACCACGGGAACAACCATAGCCCCGCTTTTGGTCGCAACTTTGAAGGACCCCTCGTGGAAGGGAAGGATGCTTCGTTCATCCGCTTCCTTGCCGCGGGTTCCCTCCGGGAAGATCGCGACGGAGATGCCGCTTTTCACCTGCTCGATGGCGGCGAGAATGGTTTTCAGGCCTTCCTTGATGTTTTCACGGTCAAGGTACAGACCATGCACCCGGACAAGCCACCAGTTCAGGAACGGCACCCGGGAGATTTCTTTTTTTGAGATAAAGCCCACGGGGCGCCTGGCTGCGGCATAGATCAGCGGAATATCGAAAAAACTTCTGTGATTGATGATATATACCACACTCTGGTCCGCCGGGATCTTTTCCGTCCCGATTCGCGTCAGGCGTACGCCGGCAAGAAAGAGAAGCAGCCGGCAGAAACCTCGAAGGAAAGCCAGCTCGGCGGCGGACTGCTTCTCCGGGGAAAACCTGCCGATGATCCAGGTGATTCCGAAGAACGGAATGGTCAGGAGAAAGAAAACCAGTATCGCGATAACAATGATGATCAGTCGGATCATGGGTATCAGCTCCTCCCGAACAGCTCGCTGGTTTTCGCCAGCCATTCGGCAGTATCGGGATCCAGCATATCGGACGTATAGCGGAACGCCCAGTTGGCCGCGGCGACACCCGGTGTATTCATACGGTCTTCGCTGCCGAGCATCAGGACATCCTGGAGCGGGAAGATGGCATATTTGGCGATCGATCCCATGGCAAACCGGATGAAATCCCGGCTGATATGACCGCCGTCGGTGTTGCCGTAGCGGCGGATCCGGTCTTTGACCACCTCCGGCTGGGACTGATACCAGCCCAGTGTCGTATCGTTGTCATGCGTACCCGTATAGCAGATGCAATTGGTGGTTTTATAGAAATGCGGAATATACTTCCGGTCATTCATATCCCCGAATCCGAACTGGAGCACCATCATGCCCGGGAATTCAAAGCGGTCCCGAAGCTCCTCCACTTCCGGCGTGATCACGCCCAGATCCTCCGCAAAAATCGGAAGTTCTTTTCCGAGGGCCTGACGGATGGCTTCGAAGAGATCGTCGCCGGGGCCCTTGACCCACTGCCCGTTGATCGCAGTCTCTTCCCCGGCCGGAACAGCCCAGTAGGATTCGAAGCCGCGGAAGTGGTCAATCCGCAGATAATCGACCAGTTCCAGCTGACGGCGGATCCGGCTGATCCACCAGCTGTATTTGTCCTTTTTCATCGCATCCCAGTCATACAGGGGATTGCCCCAGAGCTGACCGGTGGCGCTGAAATAATCCGGCGGGACGCCTGCCACGTGGGTCGGGAATCCCTTTGTATCCAGCTGGAAGTACTTGCTGTTGGCCCATACATCACAGCTGTCCAGCGACATGAAAATCGGAGCATCGCCAATGATTTCCACATCATGTTCATGGGCATAGGCGGTCAGTTCTTCCCACTGCAGATGGAACATGTACTGGACGAATTTGTAATATTCGATTTCCTCCGAAAGACGTTTCCGCCACGCTTCTTTTACTTTGGCGGAAGGACAGCGGATTTCCGGCTCCCAGTCCAGCCAGCATTGTCCATTATGCGCGTCCTTGACCGCCATAAAGAGGCTGTAGTCCTCCAGCCAGTACGCCTCTTTGACACAGAATTTTTCAAAGCCTTCCAGCATGGTTTTGTCCGGCGTATGAAAGAAGGAAGAAAACGCTTTCTTAAGCAGCTGGTTTTTGTAGAGGATGGCCGGACCGTAATCGATCTTTCGCGGATCGAAGGAAGGAATGTCTGCCAGATCCTGCTCGTTCAGAAGGCCTTTCCCGGCGAGCTTCTCGGGGCTGATGATCAGCGGCTGCCCGGCGAAGGCGGAAGGCCCCTGATAGGGAGAATCGCCAAACCCGGTCGGGCCTAAGGGGAGTACCTGCCAGAGATGCTGGCCCGCGTCTGCAAGAAAATCAATAAAGTCATAGGCACCCTTTCCCAGATCCCCGATACCATAGGGAGAGGGGAAGGAGGTCGGGTGGACCAGAATGCCAGAGAGTCTGCGGTCCGGATCAATATTTTCCGTAAGCAGATCTTTCTCTACCTCAACCGCCATCGGAGAGGAGAGCTTTTCTTCGTTTTTCTGCATTGTTCAATACCTCAATTCAATCATATATAGGAAACGTTCAAAAGCCCCTGCTTTTGCATGTTTCCGGCGCTTCAAGGCTCATTATAGCGAAAAGAAAGGGAAGGCGCAACCCGCCAGTTTTCGGGGCGGGGAAAGCCATGTGGCATTTTCACGGCAATAATGCTATACTGATATAACAATTTCCTAAGAAATATTTTTGAAAGATCGAGGGAGGATGTTTCCGAATGTATAATATACTGGTGTGTGACGATGACAAAGAAATCGTCGAGGCGATCGAGATTTACCTGATGCAGG
>CACXHD010000101.1 GCA_902767335.1 uncultured Lachnospiraceae bacterium | reverse complement strand
TATATCAAAGGAGGCTTTTTTCAGCCACACGTCACTACTGCTTTTTCCAATCCCCCCAGCATAGCTGGGGGTTTAAGGATGTCTAATTAAAATCCCGAGGAGACAGAGAACCGTCCCCTGTCTCCCCGGCTGCTTATAAGAAAAGGAGGAAGAGACGATGCTGGTACCCAGACTGTATGAAAATCTGAATGTTCTGCATCAGAACACGCTGCCGGCCCACAGCTATTTTATCCCTGCCTCCCGGCAGGAAAAGACCCCTCCGGCGCCGCATCTGCGGGAGACGTCCGACCGGCTTCAGATGCTGAGCGGCTGTGAGTGGGATTTCCGTTATTATCGAAGCATTCATGATCTGAAGGAGGCGTTCTATGAGAACGGCTTCCGGCCAGGGGACGGCTGGAGAGGGGAGACAGTTCCTTTCTGCTGGCAGATGAAGGGGTATGACGAAAACCAGTATACCAACGTCCGGTATCCGTTCCCCTTTGACCCGCCGTTTGTCCCGCAGGATAACCCGTGCGGAACGTATCTGCACCGTTTCCTCTGGTATCCGGATCCGGAAGCCCCCTGTACATTTCTGCATTTTGAGGGGGTGGATTCCTGCTTTTATGTCTGGCTGAACGGAACCTGGGTCGGTTACAGCCAGGTCACGCACCGGACGTCCGAATTCGATGTGTCAAAGCTTCTCCGGGAGGGAGAAAACTGCCTTGCCGTGCTCGTTCTCAAATGGTGCGACGGCTCTTACCTGGAGGATCAGGATAAATTCCGCATGTCCGGAATCATCCGGGACGTGTATCTGCTGCGCCGCCCGGAAAAACATATCACCGACTATGTAATCACGACGGAGCTGTCCCCGGATTTCCGGTCGGCAGCGCTCTCGGTACGGTTTTTCTTCAACGAAGGCCCCATACCGGTCCGCCTGCGTCTCTACAGTGAAACCGAGTCCCCGGATGCCGCCAGAAGCGTCTGTCTTTCCAAAGACAGCCCGGCGGAGGACGGGACGATCAGCCTTACGGTCAACAGCCCCCTGCTCTGGAATGCGGAGACGCCGCACCTGTATACCCTGGTCATGGAAACCGCGCACGAGGTCATCGTGGAACATGTGGGCTTCCGCCGGATTTATGTGGAAAACGGCGTGGTGATGCTCAACGGAGCGCCGATCAAATTCCGGGGCGTCAACCGTCATGAATCCGACCCTCTCACCGGCTCCGTCGTGACGCCGGATCAGGTCATGCGGGATCTTCGCATGATCCGGGAACATAATTTCAACGCCGTCCGGACCAGCCATTATCCGAACGTCCCCTATTTTTACCAGCTCTGTGACCGGCTTGGGCTGTATGTCATCGATGAGGCCGACAATGAAAGCCATGGAACCGCTCCCCTGTATTTTAAAGAGCCGGACTACGCCCGGCGCATGCAGCTGGCCCATGAAAAAATCGCGGATAATCCCGCCTTTCTGGAGCCGACACTGGACCGCGTGTCTTCCATGGTTCTCCAGAACCGGAACCGCCCCTGCATCCTTGTCTGGTCCATGGGAAATGAATGCGGATACGGCTGCACCTTTGAGGAAGCGCTCCGGTGGACGAAAATAACCGATCCGACCCGGCTGACCCATTATGAAAGCGCCTATTATCTGCCCCGGGACCGGGATTACGATGTCTCCGATATCGACCTGTTCGGTCGAATGTACCCGGCGTTTGAAGAGATCGACGCGTATTTCGAAGCATATTCGGGAAAGCCTCTCCTCCTCGTTGAGTATTGTCATTCCATGGGGAACAGTCCCGGAGATTTCAGGGAGTACCGGGACCGGATCGAGAAATATCCGGGGCTGTGCGGCGGATTTGTATGGGAATGGTGTGATCACGCGGTCTGCAAAGGCCGGGCAGAGAACGGAAAAATGATCTACTGGTACGGCGGCGATCACGGCGAGCTGCAGCATGACGGAAATTTCTGTCTCGACGGTCTTGTCTTTCCGGACCGGACGCCCCACACCGGTCTTCTTGAATACAAAAACATCCACCGCCCGTTCCGTTCCTTCTACGATGAAAAAGAGCGAACCCTCTGTATCAGCAATTACTGGGATTTTCTCTCCCCGGCGTCCTGTGTCATCGCACATTATCAGATGACACTCGACGGAAAGGAACTGTGCCGGGGATATTTCCGGCTTCCGGATGTTCCGCCGCACACCTCGGTTTCCGTGCCTCTGGATCTTTCGATTCCACCCAGGGGCAGGTGTTTCCTCTCTGTCACCTACCTTCTGGACCGGGAGGGGAACGGCCTCTTTTCGGCAAAGCAGGTCTTTCCCGGCCTTCCGGACGGGCATGTGTTCGGCTTTGACGATATCCGGCTGGTCAATGAGGACGGGCGGAATCAGGAAGCGCTCGCGCTGTTCGACGACGGCACGCAGAAAACGGACACTCCGCTTGTGATCCGGGAAGAAGATACCCTTCTGTGTATCCTGGGCCGGGATTTCTCCTGCGCTCTGGACACGCTGTCCGGACGTCTTGTCTCGTATACTGCCGGAGGGAAAGAGATGTTGAAACGGCCTGTGGATTTCAATCTCTGGCGGGCGCCGACCGACAATGACCAGGCGAGCGCAGACCTCTGGAAATGGGAACGGCTGGATCATACCCTTACCCGCTGTGACCATGTATCCTGGAAAATCCTGAACGGCTCGGCGGTCATCCGTCTGCGGCAGTCCGTTGCCGCCGTATCCGTGCAGCCGATCCTCCGGGTCTTCTCGGAATACCGCATCTATCCCGACGGGACCATCCGGATGGAATTCTTTGCAAAAAAAGACAGCCAGATCGGGACACTCCCCCGGATCGGGCTGCGGCTGTTCCTCGATGCGTCGCTGAACCAGACCGAATATTACGGCATCGGCCCGCGTGAAAGCTACGTGGACAAACATCACGGCGGAAAACATGGCCTTTTCCGCTCCTCCGTGGCGGAACTCCATGAGGATTATATCCGTCCACAGGAAAACGGCAGTCACTTTGACTGTGACTATGTACGTCTGACCGGGTGCGGCCTTTCTTTCACCGCAGCAGCCGCAGACCGAAATACCTTTTCCTTTAACGCCTCCGTTTTCACGCAGGAAGAACTCGAAACTAAACATCATAATTATGAACTTGAACCGTGCCGGGATACGGTCCTGTGCATTGACCACCAAATGGCCGGCATCGGCTCCGCCAGCTGCGGCCCCGCCCTTTCACCGGAATACCGGATCGATTCGGATGAGTATCAGTTTGCGTTTCTGTTTAAATTTCAAAGCGAAGGAGGAAAAAACGCATGAAGGAAAAAACGTATCTGAAATGGTATAACAAGGTCGGTTACGGATCCGGGGATATTGCGGGAAACGTGGTCTATGCCCTGCTCTCCGCGTTCGTCATGATCTTCCTCACGGATACCGTCGGGATGAATGCCGGGATCGTCGGAACCTTAATTGCGGTTTCGAAGCTGTTCGACGGCGTCAGTGATATTTTCTTCGGCTCGCTGATCGACAAAACCCATACCCGGCTCGGCAAGGCCCGCCCGTGGATGCTGTACGGGTACTTCGGCTGCGCCGTCTGCCTCGTGGCCATCTTCTGCATCCCTGCCGACATCAGCGCGACGGCCCAGTACGCCTGGTTCTTTATTGCGTACACCCTTCTCAACGCCGGATTCTACACCGCCAACAACATCGCCTATTCCGCGCTCACGGCTCTGGTTACGAAAAACAATCATGAGCGGGTGCAGATGGGTTCGATTCGGTTCATGTTCGCGTTCGGCACCAGTATGCTGATCCAGACCATCACGGTCGGCCTTGTCGCCCGCTTCGGAGGCGGCGCCGCGGCCTGGCGGACCGTCGCTGTGATCTATGCCATCGTCGGCGTCATTTCCAACACGCTCTCCGTTTTTTCGGTGAAAGAGCTGACCGACGAGGAGCTGGAGGAAGATTCGGCTGAAAATAAGCCTGCCGCGGAAGAAAAATACAGTCTCGCCGACGCATTCCGCCTTCTGATCAAAAACAAGTATTATCTGACGATCTGTGTCTGTTATATTCTGATGCAGATCTATACCGCCACCCTGAACATGGGGATTTACTATATGACCTATGTCCTGAAGAACGCAAACCTGCTCGGCGTCTTCTCCTGGGCCATCAATATTCCCATGATCATCGGTCTTCTGTTTACTCCGACCCTCGTGGCAAAATGGGGCGGCATGTACCGGCTCAATCTCACCGGCTACACGGTCGGCACCCTCGGCCGGCTGGGCGTTGTCATCGCCGGCTATCTCGGGTCCGTTCCCCTGATGCTGGTCTGCACCGCCATTGCCGCCATCGGCATGAGCCCGCTCCAGGGCGACATGAACGCCCTGATCGCAACCTGTTCCGAATACACCTATCTCACAAGCGGAAAGCGTGTGGACGGTACCATGTATTCCTGTACTTCCCTCGGCACCAAACTCGGCGGCGGGATCGGGACGGCGCTGGCGGGCTGGCTGCTGGCTTTCAGCGGCTATGTCGGCGGCGCCGCTTCCCAGAGTGCTTCCTGCCTGAACATGCTCCATGTCATGTATCTGTGGATGCCCATGTGCTTTAATCTGCTGATCACGCTGCTCCTGGTCCGTCTGAATGTGGAACAGGCAAACGAGGATCTGCGCGCGAAGCGGGCACACTCATAAACAATCACTATAATTGAGAATTTCGAATAATGGGATAAGGAACTCGCATAAATAATAAGATAAGGGGCTTCGAAAAACCGATGCCGCCAGACGATCCGAACGTCTGATGTATCGTCGGGATGAATTCGAAGCCCCATCTATATCTATATCCGGTCTGTCAGGCCTGCTCCCGGATCAGCGGTTTAAAACCCCTCGCCCGCAGTTTTTCATCCACTTCATCCAGACTCATTTGTTTCATGAAGCCGAACCAGATAATCACGTCTCGTTTCCGCCGCACGTAAAGCGGCGCCTGGCCGGCATACTTCAGCAGATACTGCACCTCTTCCACGGTCGTACCGATGGTGAGGCAGATCGAAATCAGCGCATCCCGGGAGGGATTGCGCTTTTTTCCGTTGACGATGTTGCCCACATAGGAATGGGTCAGCATCGCGTTCATGGAAACGACCGATGCTTTCTGATTGTACTTCCACAGAAGCTCCTGCAGGTAATTTCCGACATGGGCGTCACTGTCCAGGAATTCCGAAGAGTAAGCCTTCTCAAAGTCCTCCAGCGAATTCATTCTCCCGATCATGTGTTCCAGACGCGCGGACATATTGTTGTTGATATAAAAATATTCCTCTGCCATACGCCATTCTCATCCTTTTTCAATCCTGCGGTACCGGCCGGTTTTTACCCTCTTTCCGGTCCTGCGCTCTCCGAGTGCTTTTCCGCTTCGTTTCAGTCCTGCGCTCTCCGAGTACTTTTCCGCTTCGTTTCAGTCCTGCGGTTCCCGCTGTCTTTTCGCTCGAGGGCAGCGTCCGCAAATCGCTTACATAGCCCGCAAATTCACAGTTTCCTCCGTTTTTTCGCCCGTCAGATCGAAGGCCGCCGATGTATTCTGTCCGCGCAGTACATAGCTTCCTTTGAAGCCTTCCGCCAGCACAAACCCGTTTTCATCCGTCTGGACGGTTTCGCAGGTATGCCATTCTTCGCGGATCAGCCGCCGGAGCATTTCATAGGACGGTTTTGTGCTGTTGTCTTTGCGGATCACGCCGCTGGGCGCTCCCAGCCATGCCCCGTCCGCGAAATCCCAGCCGGTGACCGCTTCCACCAGCGGATGCGCAAACAGAAGCCGGTACATTTCCTCCATCTCCCGGGCCTGGCGTTCTTCCCCCTCCGGCGTGGTCGGCCATTCCGGGATCTGATAGTCATTCAGATCGACGATTTCCGGCGGCATCAGATGGCCGGACACCAGCGTATTCTCCGTAAAATGCAGCGGAAGTCCGAATCCTTCATATCTGTGCAGGATCTCCTCCAGCTTTTCCACGCCCATATAGCCCTGGTGCTGATGGGTCTGCAGCCCGATTGCACCGATGGGAACGCCTGCCTCCAGGCAGCTGTCAATCAGCTGTGCATATCGCTCGCTCAGGTTGAAATCGTTGATCAGCAGGACCGCCTCCGGATTTGCCGCCCTGGCTGCCGCAAAGACCTCTTTGACCAGAGGGACCCGGCCGTATTCCCTGCAGAGCCTGGTGACCGCGTTGTCATATTTGTCGAATTCCGGCATGATGACCACTTCGTTGATCACGTCCCACATGTCGATCACGCCGCGGAAAGCCGAAACCTCCCGGCGGATCCGCTCGAGTTGTTTCTCAAGGATTGTCCGGTTATCGTACTTCATGAGCCAGTCTGCGCACACCGTATGCCAGCACAGCGGATGCCCCTTCAGCCTCACATGTTTCCCGGTCAGGAACCGGGCGGTCTTCATGGTCTCTTCGTAAGCGGTTTTTCCCTCCTCCGGCTCATATCTTCCCCAGTAAAACGGAAGAGTTCCGTAATTGTAAACATCCAGCCATAACGCTTCCCTTCTGCACAGGAAGGGATCTTCCTCTCCCCCGTTCGCATACGGAATCGAATCAAAGGCGCCGCAGCCGAAAAGAAACCGGTGTCCGGTCTGTTCGATCGTAAACCGGGTATTTTTCACCGGGCTGCCGTTCCCATCCCGTACCAGAAGCCGCATTGCCGTCTTTCTGTGCGAATAATCCGCCATAAAAACCTTCCTCTCCTGTTCATTTTCACCGCTCGTCAAAAGCATTTCTCCCTGCGTTCTTTCCGGCAGGTATCGATATGTCCGCAGCGGTAGCACAGTTCATTGTCGCAGACCCCGTCATTCTCAAAACAGGACAGGATATTGCCGACCGTTGTCTCCGCAATGTTGTTCAGGGCCTCCTCCGTCAGAAATGCCTGATGCGATGTAACGATCACATTCGGCATGGAGATCAGCCGTGACAGCAGCTCATCATTCAGAATATGTCCCGAACGGTCCTCAAAGAAAATGTCCGCTTCCTCCTCGTAAACGTCCAGGCAGGCCGCTCCGACCGTTCTTGCCTTGATGCCCTCCAGCAGCGCCTCCGTATCGATCAGGCCGCCCCGGGAAGTATTGACGATCACGACACCCTTTTTCATTTTCCCGATGGCTTCCGCTCCGATCATATGACGGGTCTCGTCCGTCAGCGGGCAGTGCAGGGAAATAATATCGCTCCGCGCAAACAGCTCGTCCAGCGAAACATATTCGATCCCGCTGTCCTTTGCCGGGAAAAGATCATAGGCAATCACATGCATCCCGAACCCGCGGCAGATGTCGATAAAAATCCGCCCGATCTTGCCGGTTCCGACGACGCCGACGGTTTTTCCGTGGAAATCAAACCCCGTCAGACCGTTCAATGAAAAGTTGAAATCTCTGGTACGGTTATATGCCTTGTGAATCCTGCGGACCGAGGTAAGCAGAAGCGCAATCGCATGCTCCGCAACCGCATAGGGCGAGTACGCCGGCACATGCACGACATGGATCTTTCCGAACGCGGCTTTCAGATCGACATTGTTATAACCGGCGGAACGCAGCGCAATCAGCCGGACGCCGAATTCATAGAGTTTTTCAATCACTGCGGCATTCACCGTGTCGTTCACAAAAACGCAGACCGCGTCACATCCCCGCGCCAGCTCCACCGTATCTTCATTCAGTTTCGCCTCAAAGAACCGGAAGCAGAGCTCGTGCTGCTCCCCGTAACGCTCAAAAGAAGACTTGTCATAGGGTTTGGTATCAAAAAAAGCAACTTTAATCATACTGTTTTTCCTCCTGTCTGGAATCAATTATAGTAATCTTTGCGTCCTCAAACAACTGTCCATCTTCGGAATTCTTCTATCGGTTTATACCACCCTTGGGGTATAGTATCCCCAGAATTCCGGAAAGGGGGCTGCCGCGTTCTGTGCGGCAGCCCCCTTGGATTCACAAGCGGACAGATTTGCCGGTTCGGACGTTTTCGTCCGCCCGGTCTCCCGGCATAACAGGCGCCTCTCTTTCATCGGCAAACCCATGATGCCGCAGAACAATTATGATGTCCTTCCTGCAGCGGGTGTCACCCATCCTAGTGACAATATCCGTCTTACCATCACGGCATGGCCTGTGTGAACACTTCCCCGATGCTTCCGGAGATCAGCAGGTCCGCATACTTGTCGCGCGGCGTCGGAGATTTGTTGATCACGACCAGGTTTTTCCCCTGGAAATAATCGATCAGTCCGGCTGCCGGGTAAACGGCAAGGGACGTTCCTCCGATGATCAGGGTCTCCGCGTGTGCAATGGCTTCCACGCTCTTTGTGATGACATTCTGATCCAGACCTTCCTCGTAGAGTACGACGTCCGGTTTGATCATGCCGCCGCAGACATCGCCGCGCCCATCCTTTGCATCCTTCCGGCCTGCCCGGATTTTCGGCGCGGAGCATCTTGGCACGCCATTGGAATCCTTTACATACTGGGCATCATAAAAAGCACCGCACCGCATGCAGTAATTGCGGTGAACACTTCCGTGCAGTTCCAGGACGTTTTTGCTGCCGGCCGCCTGATGAAGACCGTCGATGTTCTGTGTGATCACCGCCCGAAGCTTTCCCATTTCTTCAAGCTTTGCCAGCGCGATATGCGCCGCATTCGGCTTTTTGTCCAGGCAGAGCATCTTGTCCTGATAAAAACGATAGAATTCATCCGGATGGTTCATAAAAAAGGTGTGACTCAGAATGGTCTCCGGAGGATAGTCATATTTCATGTGATAAAGTCCGTCCACGCTGCGGAAATCCGGGATCCCGCTCTCCGTGGACACGCCGGCTCCGCCGAAAAAGACGATATTGTTGCTCTCTGATAAAATATCACGCAGTTTTTCAATCGCTTGATCCATCTTCTTCTCTCCTCCCTGGCGCTTCGCGCAGCCGTCCGGCGGCGTTCCCGACGCCCCGGCTGCGGCATAATTTCTTCCCACCGTCCGGCGGCGCTCCCGCTGCTCCGCTGCGGCGTTACTCCTTCCCACCGCCCGGCGCCCCGGCTGCGGCATAATTCCGTCTCCACAGTCCGGCGGCCTTCCCGGCGCCCCGGCTGCGGCATTACTCCTTCACATCATCCAGCATCTGCATCTTCATCCGGTAATAGGCCGGTGAGAAATCAAGGTAATGGCGGTGCGGGTTGCGGAAACGCTGTTCCTCATCCCAGATCTCTTCGTTGAGCTGGCGCCGCACGTAATCGGCAATCTCCATGGTCTCCTTCGGGGGCTCGACGCGTCTGCCGTTTTTAATCATGAGCTGCTGCAGGCTGCGCACCGTGCAGTTCTCGAATTTCCGCTTTTTCCAGGGCTTTTCCGGGTCCACGAACAGATAGGGTTTGGAGAAATCCACCTCTTCGCCGTGAATGGTCAGCAGGTCCGCGATCGCCTCTCCGGTCTCGCTGTAAACGCGGTAAACGTCTTTCCGTCCCGGGTTCGTGATCTTTTCCACGGTCTCCGAGATCTTGATCCTGGGCTTCATCTCCCCGTTTTCCTCCACGGCGCACAGCTTGTACACCGCACCGAAGACCGGCTCGGAACGGGATGTGATCAGCCGTTCGCCCACGCCGAAGGAACTGACCTGCCCGCCCTGGCTTAAGATCGAAGAAATCGTAAATTCATCCAGACTGTTGGAGATCACGATCCGGGCGTCTTCAAATCCGGCCTCATCCAGCATCTTTCTGCTCTTCTTCGTCAGATAGGCAAGGTCGCCGCTGTCGATCCGGATGCCGAAATTGGTGGACCGGATGCCTTTCTCGCGCATCTCCCGGAACACCGTGATGGCATTGGGAATCCCGGAGGAAAGCACATCGTATGTATCGACCAGAAGGACACAGTTGTTCGGATACACCTCGGCAAATTTGCGGAAGGCCGTCAGTTCGTCTTTGTAATACATGACCCAGCTGTGCGCCATGGTTCCGCCGACCGGGATATGGAAATACTGGCCGGCCGATACAGTCGCGGTCCCGTTGACGCCGCCGATCACAGCCGCTCTGGCGCCATAGATCGCCGCGTCGTTATTATGCGCCCGTCTGGCTCCGAAATCCGATACCGGTCTTCCCTCCGCCGCGCGGACAATTCTCCTGGCTTTCGTGGCGATCAGGCTCTGATGGTTGATCTGCGCCAGGATTTCCGTCTCCAGGATCTGGGCTTCCACCAGTCCGGCTTCCACCGTGATGATCGGCTCGTTCGGATACATGACCGTCCCCTCCGGGAAAGCGTAGACATCTCCCTCAAAGCGGAAATTCCGCAGATATTCCAGGAAACGCTCGTCAAACAGGTTCAGGCTGCGGAGGTAATCAATATCCTCCTCCGAAAAATGCATGTCCTCGATGTATTCCAGGATCTGCTCCAGACCGGCAAAAATGGAAAAACCTCCGCCGTCCGGATTTCTGCGGTAGAATACGTCGAACGCTACCCGTTTCTTTGCGTTCTCCTGCAGAAAATAGCCGTTTGCCATCGTCAGCTCATACAGGTCCATCATCATCGTGATGTTCCGCTTGTCACTCTGTCGTATCATTCGGACTTCCCCCTCTTATCTCGACAAATAGATCTGTTTCAATACTCCCTGTGCAATAAATCGTGTGCTCTCATTCCCGGTGCAGGTCGAGAGCGTTACAATCCGGTCCGTTGCCTCCGGTTTCAGACCGTGAGAGTCAATCTGGCTGTTCTCCATGCAGGTCTTCAAAAACGCGTCAAATTCCGTCGACAGGAAACGCGTCCGGTACGGATCTCCCACACGGTTGACGATCGAGCACGAAAAGATCTGGTACTGGAAAATCAGCTTCGGCGTGAAGACCCAGAAATACGGATTCTTGTCGTAAAGCTCCTGATCGCCGAAATTCTTGAGCGTGCCGAACATCGATCCGTCTTTCATGTTGTGTCCGTAGATGATCGAGTTCTGATCCGTAAAGTATTTGGAATTGTCGCAGTTCAGGAAAATACAGCCTGCGAAATTGTCCTGCTTCTCAAACGTCCGGTGAAGATAAAAATCGTTGTCCTTCGCCTGGGCTACCGGGTAGGATTTCCCGAGGGCACCGATCCGGATCCAGCCGATAACCTCCGGGTTGATCTTGTTCAGTTCCTCAAAATCGATCGGGTTGCGCATGACGGGAAGCTGTTTCTTCTCCTGATTCTCCTCCGTCTCGACGGTCGCGGCCTCCTCGATTTTCTTTTCCACGGTCTTCGGATCTTCCAGATCTTCTACCCGTTTTAGGATCTTACCGGGCCGTCCGGTCTCCCCGTTTTCCTCCGGCACATATTCAGCGGAACGCTCTTCTTCCCGGACGTCCTGCGTTTCTGCCTGGCCGCCCTCCTCGCCGCTGTCCATGCTGACATACTGCTGGTTCAGATTGGAATATTCATCGGAACCGGCCTTGTAATCCAGGTAATACCCCAGCAGCCGCCATCCGGCATAGCAGAATACGCCGATGGCCGCCACCAGCAGCAGCGTCGAGAAAAACGTCCCGACGGCGCTTCCTTTTTTCTTCGGTTTCCTGCTCCCCCGGCGCTCATCGTCATATCTGTTGTTCCGGCCGCTTCCCGGCTCCCGGCGCTCATCGTCATATCTGCTGTTCCGGCTGTTTTCCGGAGCCCGGCTGCCCCGGCGGTCCCACTCGTCCCCGGAACCGCGTCTGTTGCGTCTGTCTCTGTCTGCCACGGCAGCTCCTTTCACGCCTTGCTTTTATTCGCAGTTTCCAACCGTTCTCGGATACGGCAGTACGTCGCGGATGTTGCCCATGCCGGTCAGATACATCACCAGACGTTCAAACCCAAGTCCGAAACCGGCGTGACGGGACGTACCGTATTTGCGCAGGTCCAGATACTTATGGTATTCTTCCTCATTCATGCCGAGTTCACGGATCCGGCCGATCAGAAGGTCATAGTTTTCCTCTCTCTGACTGCCGCCGATGATTTCGCCGATCGCGGGCACGAGGCAGTCCATGGCAGCCACGGTCTTGCCGTCCTCATTCAGTTTCATGTAGAAGGCCTTGATCTCCTTCGGATAATCCGTCACGAAAACCGGACGCTTGAAGATCTTCTCCGTCAGGAACCGCTCATGCTCCGTCTGCAGATCGCAGCCCCAGGATACCTTATATTCAAACTGATCGTTATGTTTTTCCAGTTCTGCAACCGCATCGGTATAGGTCACGCGGCCAAAATCGGAATTGACCACATGCTCCAGGCGTTCGATCAGTCCCTTGTCCACGAACGAATTGAAGAACTGCATTTCCTCCGGCGCCTGCTCCATGACATAGCGGATCACATATTTCAGCAGGCTTTCCGCCAGGATCATGTCGTCCTCCAGATCCGCAAAGGAAATCTCCGGCTCAATCATCCAGAACTCCGCGGCATGGCGCGTCGTGTTGGAATTCTCCGCACGGAACGTCGGTCCGAAGGTATAGATATTGCGGAACGCCTGGGCGAAGGGCTCGTTGTCCAGCTGTCCGGAGACCGTAAGGTTCACGGCTTTTCCAAAGAAATCTTTGGAAAAATCCACCGACTGGTCGTCCTTTCTGGGTACATTGGCCAGATCCAGCGTCGTCACCTGGAACATCTCGCCGGCGCCCTCCGCGTCGCTCGAGGTGATCAGCGGCGTATGTACATAGACAAAGCCCCGCTCCTGGAAAAACTTATGGATTGCATAGGCTGTCAGAGAACGTACACGGAACACCGCCTGGAAGGTATTGGTGCGGACCCGCAGATGGGGCACGGTCCGGAGAAACTCCAGGCTGTGGCGTTTCTTCTGCATCGGATAATCCGGCGTGGATTCGCCTTCGATTTCCACTTTCGAAGCCTGTATCTCAAAGGGCTGCTTCGCATTGGGCGTAGCCACCAGCGTACCGGTCACGATCACCGCAGACCCGACGTTCAGCTTTGAGATCTGCGCAAAATTCTCCAGCTGGTCCGAATATACAATCTGCAGCGTCTCAAAGAAGGTGCCGTCATGAAGCACCAGGAACCCGAACGTTTTGGAATCTCTCACGCTGCGGAGCCATCCGCCCACCGTGATCTCCTGGCCCAGGTATTTTTCCCGTTCTCTGTATAATTCCTTTACTGTTACAAAATCCATCTTCCTCATCCTCCTGTCAACACTCAGCCGTGGCAGCATTTTCCGGATCCTGTCAGTTCCTGTCCGGTCCTGTCGGTCTGCCGCCAGGTCCTGTCAGTTCCTGTTGGTCAGCCGCCGGATCCTGTCCGATCCTGTCGGTCTGCCGCCGGATCCTGTCAGTTCCTGTCGGTCTGCCGCCGGATCCTGTCAGTTCCTGTTGGTCTGCCGCGGCTCTTTCCTGCCATCATACCATCTGCGGCGGTTCTTTTCCACTGTTTCTTGACAAAGGAATCTGTTTGCATTGCATTTCTGTCTAAAGTATAATCTAAACTATAAGGATCGCAAACTTCAAAACGTATGTGTCATCTGCGATCTGTTCACCGCCGGCACGCATGTACATAGGTTCACATGCGCATGGTTTTTCCAGGGAGGAAAGACAAAATGAAACGTTCTGCCTGTATTGATGCATTATATGGGGAGATTCCCTTTCTTGACCGGTTCCGCGCGGCAAAGGAAGACGGCTTTGATGCCGTTGAGTTCTGGGGATGGACGGACAAAGATCTGAAGGCCGTGAAAAGCGCAGCACAGGACGCCGGGATCCCGATCTGCGGGTTTAACGGAGACGCCGAACTGTCACTGATTGATCCGGCTGATCGGTTCGCCGAAGCTGAAGGTTTTATACGATGTATATCATATGCAGATCAATGAGGGCTGCATCTGCGATACGATCCGTCTTTACGGCGACACCTTCGGCCATGTCCATATCGCGGATGCTCCGGGCCGCCATGAGCCGGGGACCGGCGAAATCTATTTCCCGAGAGTCTACAGAGCCCTGGCGGAAATCGGGTATCAGGGCTATGTCGGATATGAGCTTTTCCCGGAAACCACCACAGCCGCGGCTGTAAAAGCCATCATGACGATTGTATAAAGCGATTGCGGAAAACGATTGTATAAACGAATGCAGAAAGTATAAATAAGGAGGCAACCGATGCGGAAATTTACGAAAACACTTGCGGCTCTGTTGGCACTGTCTCTGCTCGCCTGCCCTGCGGGGAACGGCCAGATCACAGGATTTACCGTCAGTGCCTCTACGTCAGAGGATCTCTCATCCCTGTCCGAAGAAGACCTTGGTCTGCTCCGGGAACAGATCGACGAGGAACTGGCCGTCCGGGAAGCTGCTCCCAGGCCGGGGCTGACGCGCGGCGACAAAGGGGAAGACGTAACTCTGCTGCAGCTGCGCCTTCAGGAACTTGGTTATTATCAGACGAAAATCACAGGCAAATATGACAACGAAACCCAAAAGGCCATGAAACAGTTCGAAAAGAAAAACGGGCTGAAAAACGACGGAGATGCATCTTCCGAGGACCAGAGCCTTCTCTTTTCCAATGACGCGATCCCGAAGGATTCCACAGCCGGTGATCCTGCCGAGCCGAAAGCGGAGACAGAACCTTCGCCGCAGAACGAGCCAGAAGCCGATCCGGAGACGGAGCCTTCGCCACAAAGCCAGCCCGGAGCGGATCCGGACAGCGAATATGAGCCGCTGGATTACTGGAGTGTACAGGCCGATCCGGACAGCTATATCGGCGCCCATGTCATCGTCGAAGGAACCGTGCTGCAGACCATCCCGGACGATTCCGTCGGTCTGCGGGTGCGCATCGGGACAGAGGGCTATTTCTGCCCCGTCATGGTCACGGTCTCCTTCGAGCCCTCGTTTGAAATGCAGAAGGGAGATACGGTTTCCTTCCATGCCATCGCCTCCGGTACAAAGACCTATACGACGGTCCTCGGAGACGAGATGACCATTCCGGCTTTCGTCGCAGAAGATGCCGCACGCCTGTAGCGGCTGTGCCCATATCCGCAGAGGATGCCGCACGTCTGCAGAAGCCGGCGTTCATCTGTAGAGAATGCCCTGCGTTTCCCTGCGCCGCATATAAGTATTTCCATGTATGACCTTCATGGAAGCCCTGGTTTCTGTAAAGTTTCCGGAGGTTTCTATAAAGTAGTTTCTGTTAAGCATCTGGAGAGTTTCTGTAAAGAAGGAGGAAAAAATGAAAAGAACAGTCAAAACCGCTCTGACACTGGTTCCGGCCCTGCTGCTGGGCACCACCGCTGCGTTCGCCGCAGGAAAACTGGATGTCTCTCAGGAAAACTTCCATGTGATCGATTCTTACTCTGTTTACGGCTATGCGTTCGCGAAGGTGGAGAACGTCGGCGACAAACCGATCCAGGTCAACGCCGGCCTTCTGGAGATTTTTGATAAGGAAGGCGATACGATCACTTCCACCGATTATATGAGCGCCTATGCGGAAAATCTGCAGCCCGGCGACTACACCTACGTCAGGCTGTACGAAGATATGGATATCAATGCGGAGGACATCGACGATTATCTGCTGACGGTAACCGGAAAATCCGACATGAGCTACACAGACCGGCGTTTCCCGGTGGAGGTCGACTACCAGGCAGATGTTCCACGCAGTGCTTACAGCACGACGGACTATATTTATGCCACGGTGACCAACGATACCGATGAAACCGTCTATGACATGGAGGTAGTCTCTGTGCTTCTGGATGATGAGGGGAATATCCTGTATCTCGACGGCGAGACCATGTACAACGAGGGCATCCTCCCCGGCAGTTCCGTTACGGTCCGTACCGAAATTTCGTCGGATTTTAAGGAATATTATGCGAGCAAAGGATTTCAGCCGACCCACGCGGACGCAATTGCTTATGTCTCCGTACCGAACGAGGAATAAAAAATCCCTCCGCCGAACTGACCGTTCGCTTCGATAGTAAAAGCCCTGGATATTTGCGTATATGCGACGCTCTTATCCAGGGCTTTCAATTTCAGTAAACGCTTATCTCAATCATCTCAACTGCGTTCCTTGTCGGAAGCGCTTCTCTTATGCCTGGCCGGATATGATCTTCTCCACCAGTTCTCTCTTTTCATAAAGGACGCATCCGCCTTCATGGTCATCCGTCAGAATCCCCCCGTCACGCAGCGCCGTAAAAAGCGGTGAGTGCAGCGCCTCGCGCAGGGAGGTATTCCGGACATTGATATCCGAGTACGGGGAGAAGGGACATGGCTCCGCCCCTCCGTTGGAATTGATATGGAAGAAGCCTCGGCCTGCCGCAACGCAGCCGCCGGAGCTTTTTTCATCCCCCGGGAAGGAAACATACACCATCTCCGGATGCTCCGCGCGAAGTCGTTCGATCTCTCCTGCCAGATATTCCCGCTCCGGATCGCCCGGCGCCAGCTCTCTGCTCTCCTCTGTCACCGGAACAAATTCCACAAAGATTACGGCCTTGCATCCGCGGTCGGAAAGTGCCCACAGGAAGTTTTCGGAGGTAACCTCCCGGATATTCTCCGTCGTAACCGTGACCGATGCGCCGAAGATCAGGCCCCTCCGTTTCAGTTCATCCATGTTTGTGAGCAGACGGTCGTAAATCCCCTCACCGCGCCTTGCATCCGTGATCTCCCGTTCCCCTTCGATGCTCATCACCGGGACGAGATTCCTGCAGCGGTCAAAGAGGGCGAAATACGCGTCGTCCATAAAGGTTCCGTTCGTGAAAATCGGGAACAGGATGTTCTGCTTCTTTCCCGCCGCCTCGATAATATCCCTCCGAAGCATCGGCTCCCCGCCGGCCAGGAGGATAAAGCTGATGCCCAGCTCATCCGCCTCCTCAAAGATCCGAAGCCATTCTTCCCCCGACAGCTGGCTGACCGGCTCTGCGTCCACCGTCGCGTGATTGCACCGGGAATAGCAGCCCGCACAGTGCAGATTGCATTTGCTGGTAATGCTGGCGATCAGGAAAGCCGGAACATGCTCTCCCTGATCCTCCAGCTTCCTGCGGCGTCTGGACGCAGCCTTCGCCGCGGAAGCGAATTTCAGCATAAACACACTCTCCGCCGGATTTTTCAGCGTTGCCTTCAAAGCGCCGGCGACGACACTTTCGACGCCTTTCGTCATATACTCCTGCAGATCAAATTTCGTATCATTCCCACTCATCTATGTATCCTCACAAATGCTCTTTTCCTGGTTTTTATTGCGTGCCGTTATATTTTGCGCAATAACTTCCACCATCATATGCGCAGGAACACATTTTTTCAATGGGAAATCTGATGCCATCCTCTCAGAATGAGACACTGCAGGCCGATTCTATCATTCGCAGGGGGCTCCCCCGCTAATCGGAGTTTTCCATACACAGACAGCCGGCGCGGGACCAGGTCCTGCGCCGGCTGTTGTTCCTACTGTTGTTCCTACTGGTATTTCTTTACATGAAACGCATCCATCTGCGGATATACGGCAGCCTCGCCGAGCTGCTCTTCGATCCGAAGCAGCTGGTTGTATTTCGCGACACGCTCGCTTCTGCTGGGAGCGCCTGTCTTGATCTGGCAGGTATTCAGCGCAACCGCCAGGTCCGCGATCGTCGTATCCGCCGTTTCTCCGGATCTGTGCGAGGAGATTGCGGTATAGCCGGCGTTATGCGCCATCTTGATTGCTTCCAGCGTCTCCGATACGGAACCGATCTGGTTCAGCTTGATCAGAATGGAG
>CACXHD010000100.1 GCA_902767335.1 uncultured Lachnospiraceae bacterium | reverse complement strand
TTCCGCGATCGCGAGAACCAGGACGTGCTGCTGTTCATCGACAACATCTTCCGCTTCACCCAGGCGGGTTCCGAGGTTTCGGCCCTGTTGGGCCGCATGCCCTCCGCTGTGGGCTATCAGCCCACGCTGGCTACGGAGATGGGGGCCCTGCAGGAGCGCATCACATCCACGAAAAAGGGTTCCATTACCTCCGTACAGGCGGTCTACGTGCCTGCGGATGACCTGACGGACCCGGCGCCTGCGACAACCTTCTCCCATCTGGATGCAACCACGGTGCTTTCCCGTGACATCGCCAGCATGGGCATTTATCCGGCCGTGGATCCGCTGGATTCGACCAGCCGGATTCTGACGCCGGAAATCGTGGGACAGGAGCACTATGAAGTGGCCAGAGGCGTGCAGCAGGTGCTGCAGCGCTATAAGGAGCTGCAGGATATTATCGCGATCATGGGTATGGACGAATTGTCTGAGGAAGACAAGTTCGCGGTAAACCGCGCCCGTAAGATTCAGAGATTCCTCTCCCAGAGCTTTTCTGTGGCAGAGCAGTTCACAGGCATGCCCGGCCAGTATGTTCCCCTTAAGGAGACACTGCGCGGCTTCCGCATGATCCTGAACGGCGAATGCGATGATATTCCGGAGAGCTGCTTCCTGATGGCGGGAACCATCGATGAGGTCTTTGAAAAGGCGAAGAAACAGAGCTAAGGAGGATGGCTATGAAGACCTTCCCATTACGGATCGGTACGCCTGACGGACTGCTCTTTGAGGGAGAAGCGGAACGCATTGTGTGCCGGACGATCACAGGAGACCTGGCTGTGCTGGCAGGACACTGTAATTTCTGTACTGCTCTCGGCATGGGAGAGGCTCATCTGGTGACGGCGGACGGGACGGTCCGCAGCGCTGCGTGCATCGGCGGCATGCTTTCTGTGATGGACGGCACCTGCCGTCTTCTCGCGACCACCTGGGAGTGGGAAGAGGATATCGATACGGAGCGTGCCCAGCTGGCAAAACAGCGGGCAGAAGAAATGATTGCCAAGGGTGGTCTTGACGACCGGGCATATAAGCGTGCCCAGGCGAGACTTCACCGCGCGCTTGTCCGTTTGAGCGTGAGCAAATGATGTATATCAGGAAAGGCAGATTTCCGCCTTTCCCTTCAGGGCTGCGTAAATTGCAGCCCTTTCATATACAGTCCGCCTGTTTTACGGCAGACGGATCCAAAGATACCGCAGATCATGACGGAGTATAACAGAATGGATAAGAAGAGAAAAATAAGCGGAATTACAATGTGGACACTGCTGGCACTGATGCTGGCCGGCGGTCTGTTTGTGTTCCATAACTATATTTTCGGCAATGAAGTGATGGTGTACAGCGGCGTCGGTTCCGATACGAAGCAGCAGTACATCATGTGGTACAACGGCATCGCAAACCGGCTGAGGGCGGGCGATCTTTCCGCCTGGGATTTCCACAGCGGGCTGGGTATCAGCCAGCTGGACAACAACCTGACAGCGCCTTTTAATATCCTGATCTATCTGATCGGCATGACCTTCGGGCCGGACCATATTGCCGGCTGCATGATCTATGTTCATATACTGAAGGTGCTCCTTTCCGGCCTGTTTATCTACCTGTTCCTGTCGGAATTCCGGCTGCGGGAGGACGCCAAGCTGATTGCGTCGTTCCTGTATGCCTTCAACGGATACCTGATGGTATGGGGACAGCATTATATGATGGGATCGGTCCTGGTGTTCCTGCCGCTGCTGATGCTGGCGATCGAGCGGATGATCCGCAATGCGCTGGAACGGCTCCCGGACCCGTATGGCGAAGAGGATGAGGCGGCGAGAAAAAAACGCGGCCGTTATATCACACCGGCGGCATTTGCGGTGGCGCTGATGTGCGCGGTGGTGATTCTCTCCGGATATTATCAGGGCTATATGGTCATGCTCGGACTGGGAATCTACGTGACCGTTCGGGTGCTGCTCTATGAAGAAGGACGGATCGGCGACCGGCTGAGGATTTTCCTCACGATCGCGCTGTTTATGGTGTTCGGCGTTGTCATGGGCTGCATCGGGATTCTTCCGCAGGTCAAGGCGCTGTCCGCCAGTTCCCGCCTGGAATCCAACGCATCCTTCTTTTCAAAGATCCTGGCCAGCTTTTCTCTCTGGGGAAAAGAATATTACCGTACAACGGCATACCGTTTCTTCGGAAACAATCTGCAGGGAGTCGGGAATAATTTCCTCGGCTTCGGTAATTATTACGAGGCTGCCAACGTATTTTTCTCGGCGCTGTTTGTGCTGCTCCTTCTGCAGTATATCTTTCTGATTCCCCGTCAGAAACGGAGCCTCAAAAAGAAACTGGTGCAGTACCTGGGCATTCTTCTGTTTGCCGGAAGCCTGCTGATTCCCTTCGGAAGCCTGATTTTCAACGGATTCACATATCCGTTCTCCCGTCAGACGTTTCTGTTTATGCCGTTCTTCGCGCTCATGACGGCCTGGACGCTCTCGGACATTCTGGAGAACCGGCGTGCGAGCTGGCTGGCGCTGATTCTGGGATTTGTCGGAACGACCGCGGTCTATGTCCGGGCGTACGCAAACTATGACAATGGGCATTACGAGACGAATGTCCTGATTCTGCTGATCTGCGCGCTGGTGATGATCTGGTCGCTGATGCAGATCGACCGGGACAAAATGGATCAGGCGATGCTGGTGCGGATTCTCGCGACGGCAGTTTTTATCAGTGTGATTGCCGATGCGTCGGTGGGATATATTGACCGTGATACGGTAAAGAAAAATGACAGGGAGTATTTCGAAGAAACCTATCATTCCGATACCACGGCGGCGCTGGACTGGATCCAGGAGAATGAAGACCAGTTCTGCAGGATTGAAAAGGACTACAGCAACGCGGGCTACTATATGGAATCGCTGGCGCAGAATTACCGGGGCGTCAGTTCCTATAATTCCACATTGAATGCCAATCTGCTGAAGTTTGTCACAACGTTGTGGCCGCAGCTGCTGACCGGGTATGATCTCAATCATTTTTCTTACCGGAATACGGTTCACGATACGACCATGTCGGAGCTGGTCGGTGTCCGGTATCTGCTGACAAAGAAGCCGGATCTGGTGCTGGACGGATATGAGATGGTTCATCAGGAAGGGACGGTCTATGTCTACCGCAATAACAATGCGGAGAACATAGCATCTTTCTATACCCGCAGCATGACGGAATCCGAATACCGCAAGCTGGACGGAGAACTGGAGGTCTGGGATCTGCTGCCGGAGACGGTGATCACGGACATCGATACCCCGTACGGCCTGTCCGGAATGGAGGAGGAAGGCTATCGCGAGACCCCGGTGAAGGGGCTGACGGACAATGCTCGTCTGGATCTGAAGACCTATCATATGCTGGAAGACGGGATCAGCATGGAGGGAGACGGGACGCTGGTGCTGCCCCTTTCCGCCGAAAAAATGCAGGAATGGACATTTGTCACGGCGGAGTTTGACGTAGAGACGAACGGGGACACGACCCTGTATATTTATACAAATGACGGACGCCCCTATACGTATTATAATAACGGGAAAATTCATTACCGGATCAATGTACCCGTGGACTCCGGACAGATTACGTTTGAAGTCGCCAATAACAGCTACATTCATCTGAGCGGACTGAATTTCTATGGAAGCAAGTCGGAGCGGAAATTCTCCGACACGGCGAAAATAACCATAGCCGAACCGGAAAAGGACAGCCATGTTACCGGGACGATCGAGACCGGGGAAGCGGGTATTGTGATGCTGGCCATTCCGTTCCAGGAAGGCTGGAAGGTGTCCGTGGACGGGGAGAATGTACCTCTGATCCGCGCGGACTACGGCTTTATCGCCTTTGAGGTGCCCGCCGGGACACATACGATGACGGCACAGTTTACGGCACCGGGTCTGAAACTGTCGATCATCATCTCGGCCATCGCCGCGGTTGTCTGGATTGTCGGACTGATCGCCTGCGTGATCCTCACGCTGGTTCACCGGCACAGGAAACGCCGCAAAGAGAATGAAAGCACTGGCGCGGATTCCGAAGAGAATACCGGCAGCAGTGCGGAGAACGAAGGATCGGATTTTGCCGGCACGGAGGGAAATACCGGTACGGAGGAAACGGCCGGTACAGATGAGGCTTCCGGGATGGATAAGCCTTTCGGTGCGGATGAGGCTTTCGGCGCGGATGAGCCTGCCGGCATGGATGAGGCTTCCGGGATGACGGATGCTGCCGGGAGCGGACCGGAGCACGAAACGGCGGAAGCGCAGGCTGACGGATTCGCCGACAATGGCGCCTGGGGAGAAACCGGCGCAGAAGACGGTGGAGCGTTCGCGGACGGAGCCTTTGGAGAAAATGCGCAGGAGACCGCAGGCGCAGCCTTTGGAGGAGCCGGCGGAGTATCCGCGGACACAGCCTTTGGAGAAGCCGGCCGGGAATCTGCGGACGGAGCCTTTGGAGAAGCCGGTCGGGAATCTGCGGATACTGCCGGAGAGGAGCCTGCCGATGACGACAGGACCGATGACGGGTTGAGCGAATGAAGAACATTCTGAAAAGACCAACACAATCACAGAAAGAACGGTATGATTATCTGACAAAGACGCCGATCCCGCGTCTGATCCTGACGCTGGCAGTGCCCACCATTATCAGCATGCTGGTGACGGGAATTTACAATACGGCAGACACCTTTTTTGTCGGACGGATTTCCACACAGGCGACAGCCGCTGTCGGGCTGGTCTTTTCTGTGATGGCAATCATTCAGGCCTTCGGATTTTTCTTCGGACAGGGCTCCGGAACCTTTCTCTCCCGAATGATGGGAGCAGGGGATCTGAAGAGCGCAAATGAAATGTCTGCAACCGGATTTGCCTGGTCACTTCTGACCGGCGTGCTGATTGCCGTCCTTGGAAATGTGTTTGCCGTACCGATTAGCCGGGCGCTTGGCGCGACAGAGACGACCATGCATGACACGCTTGTGTATATGCGGATTATTCTGATCGGAGCGCCCTTTATGACCGGCCAGTTTGTACTGAACAACCAGCTTCGGTATCAGGGAAGCGCGTATTATTCCATGATCGGTCTGATGGCGGGAGCGGTTCTCAATATTGCGCTGGACCCGATTCTGATGTTTGGGTTCCACATGGGGGTCGCAGGCGCCGCGATTGCGACCATAAGCGGCCAGATGATCAGCTTTTTTGTGCTTTTTGCGGGCGGCATGCGCGGAGGCAATATCCGGCCGAGACTGCGGAATGTGCGGATGAACTGGTTTTATCTGCGCGAACTGGTAAACGGAGGCATACCGTCCCTGTTCCGGCAGGGGCTGGCGGCAGTCGCCACATTGCTGCTCAATCATGCCGCAGGTGCGGCCGGAGGGGATGCGGCGATTGCGGGGATGTCCGTGGTTACCCGTGCGATCATGCTGATCGTTTCGGCGCTGATCGGTTTTGGACAGGGCTTTCAGCCCGTGGCCAGCTTCAATTACGGTGCAGGCAGGAAGCGCCGTGTCCGGGAAGGGTATCTGTTTTGCGTGAAATACGGGACGATTTTTCTCAGCATCGGCGCTGTGGCCGGTCTGGTATTTGCACCGCAGATCGTCGCATTTTTCCGGGATGACCCGGAGGTAATTGCGGTGGGAACCATGGCCCTTCGGGCCCAGGCCATCGTACTGCCCCTGCAGCCGTCCATTATGCTTACGAACATGCTGCTTCAGTCCATCGGCAAGGGCGTCCGGGCATCGATTACATCTGCGGCAAAAAGCGGAATCTTCTTTATTCCGCTGATCCTGATCCTGCCCCGCCTGTTCGGGCTGTTCGGAGTGGAAATCACCCAGGCCTGCGCGGACCTGCTGTCGGCAATGCTTGCGATACCCATGGCGGCCGCGGAACTGAAACGACTGCAGAATGACGATTTGCCGGAGGGGACGGAAAACAAAAGCGAAGGAAAAAGGCAGCACGGATGAAATCTGTGTTTTCCTTAAAAATATTGATGAACAGAAGGAGGAATGGGACATGAAGTTTTTCAAATGCGAAGGATGCGGCAAGCTGGCTGTGATTTTCAGGGAATCCGCCTGTCCCACAAAATGCTGTGGGGAGCCGATGACGGAGATTGTACCGGGGACATCGGACGGAGCCAGGGAAAAACATGTGCCTGTGATCACCAGAGACGGAGCAATGGTTACAGCTGCGGTGGGCGAGGCCGCACATCCGATGCTGGACGCCCACTATATTGAATGGATTCTGCTGGAAACGACCCAGGGATATCAGAAGAAGGACCTGAAACCCGGCGATGAGCCGAAGGCGGTATTTGCCCTTGTGCCCGGAGAAGAGCCGGTTGCTGCCTATGAAAGCTGCAATCTGCATGGCATCTGGGAGGCAAAGGCCTGAAACAGGATTGAAAGGATGAGACTGGAATGGAAGCAAAAAAGATCATGCCCGGTAAGGGAGGCGAACGGTATGTACCGGTGGAGGAACGGACCGGAGATACCTCTGTGGTGTATTTTACAAGGGAGCTGAGCCCGGAAGGCCTCAGAAAGGTCTATGCAAGACTGGCTTCGGCGATGACGGGAAAGGTCGGAATCAAGCTCCACACCGGAGAGCCGAACGGACCGAACATTATTCCCAGACCCTGGGTGAAGGAACTGATCGAGAAGGACCTGCCGGATGCGGCGATCATTGAGACGAACACCTACTATGAGGGAGACCGCGATACCACCGAAAAGCATCGGAAAACACTGGAAATCAATGGCTGGACATTCGCTCCCGTGGACATTATGGATGAAGAGGGAACGGCTTTTCTTCCGGTGAAGGGCGGAAAGTGGTTCACTCAGATGTCTGTGGGAAGCCATTTGCTTTCCTATGATTCCATGCTGACGCTGACGCATTTCAAGGGTCATCTCATGGGCGGCTTCGGCGGTTCCAACAAGAACATCGGCATCGGATGCGCAGACGGGAAAGTCGGCAAAAAAATGATTCATATGAACGATGACACCAATCCATGGTCGACGGTACAGGAAGAACTGATGGAGAAGATCTCGGAATCGACAAAAGCAACCGTGGATTTCTTCGGCGAACACAATGCGTTTATCAATGTGCTCCGCAATATGTCGGTTTCCTGCGACTGTGAAGGCGTGGCAGCGAAACCGGTTGTGACGCCGAACATCGGGATCGTCGGATCGTTTGACATCCTTGCCGCAGACCAGGCTTCGGTGGATCTGGTATATGCATTGTCGGAGGAAGACCGGGCAGCGCTGAAAAACCGTATGGAATCCCGCCATGCACACCGCCAGCTCAGTTATATGGAAGAACTGAAGATGGGAAACCGGCGTTACGTTCTGATTGATCTTGATCATGATGATGCGGAGATTACGACGGCGGACGCGGTCAAAGATGTCGTTCCCTTTGAAGGATAAACCGCAGGCAGTATGTGCGGCAGAGTCTGCGGGGGGAGCCAGAGGAGACAGGGGACGGTTCTGCGGGGAGGAGACAGGGGACGGTTCTGTGTCTCCTTTTGGAGAAAAAGGAGACACA
>CACXHD010000099.1 GCA_902767335.1 uncultured Lachnospiraceae bacterium | reverse complement strand
CATCCTCGGAAACAGGCCGGAAACCGCGAATTCCAGAGCCCCAAACGCAAGGCAGATCAAAACGGAGAACACCGTCAGACGAACGGCGTCTTCCCTGGCCTGGCGGATCTTGCCGGCCCCGAGCTGCTGGCCAAGGAGGATCGCGATCGCGCTTCCCATTGCGATGAAGCTGACATTGAATACATTGGATATGGTCTGGGAGATATTCAGGGAAGCTACGGCAGACAGCCCGCGGATGGAATAACACTGGGTCAGCGCTGCCTGAGCGCCTGCCCAGAGCGTCTCATTGAGCAGCAACGGGTACGCCTTGACCAGGATGGTCCGGACCAGTCTCCCGGGAATCCGGAACAGTCCCCGGTACATCCCCGTGATAAACGGATAACGATCCGCATGCAGATGCGTCCAGAGCGCTGTAATCGCAAGCTCGGTGAAACGGGACAGCACCGTCGCCGCCGCTGCGCCCTCCACGCCCAGGGCGGGGGCACCGAATTTCCCGTAGATCAGGATATAATTGCCCACAAGATTGACCAGCACCGCAGCGATGCCGGCCTCCATGGGAACCATGGTCTCCCCGCAGCTGCGCAGGGTGCTGGAATAAACCTGGGTGAGGGCAAAGGGCAGGAAGCCCGCATACATCACGGTCAGGTACTTTCCGGCCTGCCGGAAGGTTTCGCCGATATCGCCTCCGCCGCCGTCGCTGTGCAGATAAAGCGTGATCAGCCGGTCCCCCGTCAGCCAGAATGCCGCCGCAAACAATGCCGTCAGTATAGCGGCCGAAAGGATCTGCAGCCGCATGGTATACCGGATTCCTTCGTTATCGCCTTTGCCGTAGAACTGGGCCGTGAAGATCCCGATGCCGGAAAGGCCGCCGAAGATACACAGATTGAATACAAAAATCAGCTGGTTGATGATTGCCACGCCCGACATCGGATCCGTGCCCAGTCTTCCCACCATGATATTGTCCAGCATGCTGACAAAATTCGTGATCGCATTCTGGACCATGATGGGCATCGCCACAATCATCACTTTTCGATAGAAAGAGCGGTTTCCGAACCACTTGTTCAAGCTCAGTTATCCTCCACATTCACGTCACTGGTGTAGACGGTTCTCTTTCTGGCCATCTCGTCGCTGGCCAGATATTCATCGTAGGTTGTAATCTTGTCGATCAGTTTTCCTCCGGGCAGGATCTCCATGATCCGGTTGGCGGTCGTCTGTACGATCTGGTGGTCTCTGGAGGTGAAGAGCATCACGCCGGGGAACTTGATCATTCCGTTGTTGAGCGCAGTGATGCTTTCCATGTCCAGATGATTCGTCGGCTCATCGAACAGCAGGACGTTTGCGCCGGAGATCATCATCTTGGAGAAGAGGCAGCGGACCTTTTCCCCTCCGGAGAGGACCCGGACCTTCTTGACGCCGTCATCCCCTGCGAACAGCATTCTGCCCAGGAAGCCGCGCACATACGTGGCGTCCTTGATCTCGGAATACTGTGTCAGCCAGTCCGCGATCGTCAGATCATTGTCGAACTCCTCCGTATAGTCCTTCGGGAAGTAGGCTCTGGAGGTGGTCACGCCCCATTTGAACGTCCCCTCGTCCGGCTCCATCTCCTCCATCAGGATCTTGAAAAATACGGTTTTTGCCAGCTCATTGCCGCCCACCAGGGCAACCTTGTCGTCATGCCCGAGGGTAAAGGTAATGTTGTCCAGGATCTTGACGCCGTCAATGGTCTTGGACAGGTTCTCGACCATGAGCACTTCATTGCCGATCTCCCGGTTCGGACGGAAATCGATATACGGATACTTCCGGCTGGAGGGCCGGATTTCGTCCAGTTCGATCTTCTCAAGGGCTCTCTTGCGCGCCGTCGCCTGCTTTGATTTGGAAGCGTTGGCCGAGAAGCGCTGGATAAACTCCTGCAGTTCTTTGATCTTTTCTTCTTTCTTTTTGTTCGCTTCCTTCATCTGGCGGATCATCAGCTGGCTGGACTCATACCAGAAGTCATAGTTGCCGGCATACAGCTGAATCTTTCCATAGTCAATGTCCGCAATATGGGTGCAGACCTTATTGAGGAAATAACGGTCATGGGAGACCACTATCACGGTATTCTCGAAATTGATCAGGAATTCCTCCAGCCAGGCGATCGCGTCCAGATCCAGATGGTTGGTGGGCTCATCGAGCAGCAGGATATCCGGGTTTCCGAACAGGGCTCTGGCCAGCAGGACCTTGACCTTCTCACTGCCGCCCAGGTCTTTCATCATCGTATAATGCAGTTCGGTGTCAATTCCCAGACCGTTCAGCAGCGTGGCCGCGTCCGACTCGGCCTCCCAGCCGTTCAGTTCCGCGAACTCGCCCTCCAGCTCACTGGCGCGGATCCCGTCCTCATCGGAGAAATCCGGTTTCGCATACAGGGCGTCCTTCTCCTTCATAATGTCGTAAAGGCGCTGGTTCCCCATGATCACCGTGTCGAGCACCTGATACTCATCATATTTGAAATGATCCTGTTCCAGGAAGGACAGTCTCTGGCCCGGTGTGATGCTGACGGTTCCGTTGGTCGTGTCAAGCTGACCGGAGAGAATCTTCAGAAACGTGGATTTGCCCGCGCCGTTGGCGCCGATGATGCCGTAGCAGTTTCCCTCCGTAAACTTGATATTCACATCCTCGAACAGGGCCTTCTTGCCCACCCGCAGGGTTACATTATTTGCACTGATCATGTAGAAATGCCTCCTGTACACAAACATCGCTCCGGCGGCAGCTGCCGCCCGAGCGGTTAAACGTCAATATCATCTTTGCAAGATCATACCCTGTCTTGGAATAATTTGCAACATTTATTCTTCAAAATTCTCTTTCAGCTTGTCAAAAAAGCCTTTTTTCTTTCCTTTTTCCCCGGTCTTTCCCTTTGCCGGAGGTTCTTCCGTTCCGAGGCTGTTGCCGGTCAGGCGGTCAAACTCAAGCAGGGCCTGCTTTGCCTCCTCCGAAAGGCGGGTCGGTACCTGGACATTTAAGGTCAGATAGTGATCGCCCCGGATATTTTTGTTGCGGACCGACGGCATGCCCTTTCCTTTCAGGCGCACACGCGTCCCGGTCTGGGTGCCCGGACGGATTGTATAGATCACTTCGCCGTCAACGGTTCTCACCCGGATGTCTCCACCGAGCGCCGCCTGGGCGTAGCTGATATTCGTCATGGAATAGATGTCCATGTCCTGTCTTGCGAAGGCCGGATCCTGGGCAACGCTCACCTCGACCAGGAGGTCTCCCCGTTCGCCGCCTCTGGTTCCGGGTTCTCCCTGACCCCGCAGGCGGACCATCTGTCCGTCATCGATTCCGGCAGGGATCGACACCTTGATTTTCTTTCTGGAGGAAGTGTATCCGCTTCCGCCGCAGTGCGGACAGCGCTCGCGGATAATCTTGCCGGTACCGCGGCAGTCCGGGCAGGTCTGCACATTCTGCATCATGCCGAACAGCGACTGCTGCGTAAAGACCACCTGGCCCTTGCCGCCGCATTTGGGGCAGGTTTCCGGCGTCGTCCCGCTCTTTGCACCGGTTCCGTGGCACTGCGTACATTCCTCTTTCTGGTTGATGGTCAGCTCTTTTTCGCAGCCAGTGACCGCCTCGGCCAGCGTAATCCGGACGCCGGTCCGGACGTTGGCACCCTGCATCGGTCCGTTGTAGCTGCGTCTGCTCCGGCTTCCGCCGCCGAACAGATCTCCGAAAAGGTCGCCGAAAATATCGCTCATGTCCATTCCGGAAAAATCGAATCCGCCGCCGCCGGCGCCGCCCTCAAAGGCCGCATGGCCAAACTGATCGTACTGTCTGCGTTTCTCCGGATCACTGAGAATCGCGTATGCCTCCGAAGCTTCCTTGAACTTCTTTTCCGCTTCCGCATCCCCCGGATTCATATCCGGATGATATTTTTTCGCCAGCGCGCGGTAAGCCTTTTTCAGCTCTGCGTCATCTGCCGTCTTTGAGACGCCCAGCACCTCATAGTAATCCCGTTTTTCTTCTGCCATATTTTTCTCCACTCACCGCATGCATACCGCTGTACACATTAAGGAACTGCAGCGAAATAACTTGCGCATCCTGCTGGTCTTTTCGCTGCAGTTCTTAAGGAAACGCTGAGCGGATCAGCGTTTCCTTACATGGTTGATCACTGTCGTAAACGTTTTTCAGAGTCTTTATCCTGTGCCTTCGAAGGATCAGACCTCACGGAAATCTCCGTCAACTACATCATCGTCCTGTGTATTTCCTCCGGCTGCTCCGCCGCCAAATCCGGCGCCGCCGTTGGGATCAAAGCCTGCTCCCGCACCTGCGCCGGCTCCTGCCGCGCCCTGTGCCTGCTCATAGACCTTCGCGTAAACCTTCTGCGCGCTGTTCATCAGAGACTCTTTGGCAGCCTTCAGCTGTGCAACCTGCGCGTCCGTAATCTCATCGCCGCACTGTGCAAGGAGATCCTTCAAGTTCTTGATCTGCGACTCAACCTCGGCCTTGTCCGCCGGATCCAGCTTGTCGCCCACTTCGCCGAGGGACTGTTCGGTCTGGAAGACGATGGAATCGCATTCATTCTTTGTATCTACAGCTTCTTTGCGCTTCTTATCCTGCGCCTCGTAAGCCGCTGCTTCCTTCACGGCCTTCTCGATATCGTCCTCGGACATATTGGAGCCGGACGTGATGGTAATATGCTGTTCTTTGCCGGTACCAAGATCCTTGGCGGATACATTTACGATACCGTTGGCATCAATATCGAAGGTAACCTCGATCTGCGGAACGCCTCTTCTTGCAGGCGGGATTCCGTCCAGACGGAACTGGCCGAGGGTCTTGTTGTCTCTCGCGAATTTTCTCTCGCCCTGTACCACATGGATATCCACTGCCGACTGGTTGTCCGCCGCGGTAGAGAAGATCTGGCTCTTCTTGGTCGGGATCGTCGTATTCCGCTCGATCAGAGTCGTTGCGACACCGCCCAGTGTCTCGATGGACAGGGACAGCGGGGTAACATCCAGCAGAAGGATATCGCCTGCACCCTCATCGCCGGCCAGCTTGCCGCCCTGGATGGAGGCACCGATCGCAACACACTCATCCGGGTTCAGAGTCTTGGACGGCTCATGTCCGGTCAGCTGTTTTACTTTTTCCTGAACGGCCGGGATACGGGTGGAGCCGCCGACCAGCAGAACCTTAGAGATTTCGGAAGCATTCAGTCCGGCGTCACGCAGCGCGTTCTGAACCGGAATGACCGTACGCTCAACCAGGTCATGGGTCAGCTCGTCAAATTTCGCTCTGGTCAGATCCATCTCGAAATGCTTCGCAACAGTACCGTCAGCCGTGATGAACGGAAGGTTGATGTTCGTCGTGGTCGCGGAGGAAAGTTCCTTCTTCGCCTTCTCTGCAGCTTCACGCAGTCTCTGGAGCGCCATATTGTTGGTGGAAAGGTCGATGCCTTCCTTCGCCTTGAAGTCGGCGATCATATAGTTCGTCAGCTTCTCGTCGAAGTCATCGCCGCCCAGATGGTTGTCGCCGTTGGTCGCCATAACCTCGATGACGCCGTCGCCGATGTCGATGATGGATACATCGAATGTGCCGCCGCCCAAGTCATATACCATGATCTTCT
>CACXHD010000098.1 GCA_902767335.1 uncultured Lachnospiraceae bacterium | reverse complement strand
ATGAAGCTTCTTCCCGGCATCCCCGGTCCGTTCGGTCAGGACCGCTTCCACAAAGCTGTGGATATCCTCATAGGTATCGGGAATATCGAGTTCTCCTGAACGGATTTCATCACGGATCTGCTTCAGTCCGGTTTCAATTTTCTCCGCCTCGTCTGCGGTGATAATCTCCTGCTTCCCGAGCATCCTCACATGCGCAATGCTGCCGCGGATATCCTGCAGCGCCATCCGTTTGTCAAACGTGATCGAGGCATTGAAATCATATACCTCCTGTGCGGTTTCTTTCGTAAAGCGTCCGCCCCATAATTGTGCCATGGCAATTTCCTTTCCTTCACGATACACGGCTTTCGCCGCAAGTGCTGCTCCCGCGTTTCTAAGGAAACACCGGTTTCATCCGTGTTTCTTTAAAGTCTCCGGCGGATCGTTCGAACCTTTCTTTTCTCTCCTGGAAAAAACGCATCCGCAGAAATCCTGCCGGTAAAGACGGTAGATGGCGGAGAGCTCGATGGAACGCTGGTAACCGCCCCGTTTTTTAAAATCGGACGGCAGGTGCTTTACGCCATATTCTTTCTCCAGCGCTTCCCCGATCTCATTGATCCACTGCGCGTTTTTCAGGGGGCTGATGCTCAATGTCGTCGTGAAATAATCAAAACGGCCTTCCGCTGCCATTTTTGCCGCTTCCCGCATCCGCAGTTCATAACAGACCCGGCAGCGGCTTCCGCCCTCCCGCTCCGCCTCAAGTCCCCGGACCGCCTCATAAAACGTATCCGGATCATAGGCTCCCCGGAGAAAATGAACCGGATTGCGCAGCGGCATGGACCGGATCAGCCGGTCCAGCTCCTCCTCGCGGTAACGATATTCGCTCTCCGGAGCGATGTTGGGATTGTAGAACAGATCCGTGATTTCAAAATAATCCGAGAGATATTCCAGTACATAACTGCTGCAGGGGGCGCAGCAGCTGTGCAGCAGCAGTCTCGGAACAGAACCGGACGTTTCAGTCTCCGTCAGAATTCGTTCCAGCTCCCGCTGAAAATTTCTTTTCGGAAGATTTGCCGGCTTTTTTCCCGCAGTCTCCGACATCTGTATACACCGCCTTTTCTTTTTCTTCTACCGAACGCCGGTCGAACCGAAGCCGCCGCGGTCTGCATTTCCGAGATGATCGACCTCGCAGAACCGGATCTGCGGCTGATGTTCAATGATACGGAACTGACAGATCCGGTCATTGACCCGGATCCTTGTATCCCGGGTAGCATAGCAGGGCCACATCAGATGATCCTCATCCCCGCAGTAGCTCTCGTCCACAATGCCCACCGCGTTCGTCTGAATCAGTCCATAGTTTTTGAAGGTTGAGCTTCTCGCAGCGATCAGCATCTCATAACCCGGCGGAAGCTGAACCGACACTCCCAGATCCACAAGCCGGAATTCCCCCTTTTTCATGGTCACGTCGCAGGCACTGCGCAGATCGATCCAGTCGCTCTTGCCGTCAATGTAAGTAAGCTTGTCGATCTGATCACTGTGGTACTTGATCCGTATTGTTTTTTCCATCTTTGCGCACCTCGAAAGGAATCCGCCGCCGCAGGCTGAAGAAACATAAAACAGGCGTTTGTCTGCGCTTTTCTAAAGAATCAGCATCGCATCGCCGAAGGAGAAGAACCGGTATTTTTTCTCCACGGCTTCCTTATATGCATCCATAATCCGTTCTCTTCCCGCAAGCGCACTTACAAGCATCATCAGTGTGGATTCCGGAAGGTGGAAATTGGTAATCAGAGCGTCAACCGCCTTAAAGGTATACCCGGGATAGATAAAAATATCGGTCCAACCGCTGCCGGCATGAATCCGGCCGGATTCATCCGCTGCCGTTTCGAGTGTCCGGCAGCTGGTGGTTCCGACGGCGACAATCCGGTGTCCGGCTTCCCTGGCGGAATTGATCAGCTCCGCCGTCTCTTCGTCAACCAGATAGAATTCACTGTGCATATGATGCTGCGTCACATCCGCGACTTTCACAGGGCGGAAGGTTCCAAGGCCCACATGCAGCGTTACCTCGGCAATCCTGACTCCTTTTTCTCTAAGGGAAGACAGCAGTTCCTCCGTGAAATGCAGACCGGCCGTGGGGGCTGCGGCAGAACCGTCATATTTCGCATAAACCGTCTGGTAACGGTTACGGTCCTTCAGTTTGTGGGTGATATAGGGAGGAAGCGGCATCTCGCCGAGACGGTCGAGCACTTCCTCGAAAACCCCGTCATAAAAGAAACGGATCTTCCGGTTGCCGTCCTCCTCCACAGAGAGGATCTCCGCCGTCAGGATCCCGCCGCCGAAGGACAGCCTGCTTCCGGGGCGGCATTTTTTGCCCGGCTTTACGAGACATTCCCATACGTCTGCCTCCAGCCGGCGAAGAAGCAGCACTTCCACATGGCCGTGGGTATCTTCCCGCTCTCCGAGCAGTCTGGCCGGAATCACTTTCGTGTTGTTAATGACAAGTACATCTCCTGGCGAAAGATATTCACCGATGTCCCGGAAATGCCGGTGCAAAAGGGTATCCGAGCTGCGGTCAAGCACAAGCAGTCTGGAAGAAGAACGGTCCTCCAGCGGATCCTGTGCAATCAGTTCTTTCGGCAGATCATAATAAAAATCAGAAGTATTCACCTCCGACCTCCTCTCCGATCGGATGCCAGCCGTCTTTCCGGCCGGAATAATGTGCAACGGCGCAGTTCACCGGTACGCCGGTATACCAGAAGTCCCGGATCTGTCTGCCGCAGATATTTGCCTGCAGCGCCCGCATGGCGGCTCCATGGGTGGAAATCAGAAGCGTCTCCCGGCCCGTCCGGTCCAGTCCCTCTAAAAAGGAGCCCGTTCTGGCGATCAGGCGTGCAATGCTCTCACCATTCTCCGGAGCCCGGTAATTCGCCGGATCATCAAAAAAGTTCCGGAAGTCCTCCGAAGGACAGGGATAATCCGGATTTACCGTTGACATTCCCTCAAAGATCCCAAACGAAATCTCCTTCAGCCGTTCGTCCGTGGAGATCGGAACCTCGCGGCCGGACAGAATCAGGCGGGCTGTCTCAAGAGCGCGGATCAGCGGACTGCTGATACAGCGGTCGAAGGGAATTCTTTGCAGTGCAGCGCCTGTTCTTACGGCCAGCGCCCTTCCTTCCTCATCAAGAGCAATATCCGTCTGCCCCTGCAGGCGCCGCAGTGTATTCCAGCTGGTCGTACCGTGTCGGACAATATACAGTTCCATGAATCTCCTCAATAATGCGTTTCTTCAGCCCCGCCGTGTATCATAAACGGTCTCACGCGGGACTTCCTTCGGTCTGATTGTATGGTCCCGGCACCGTCATAGTACCCGTACAGAGTTCCTCCGTCCGGATATCGGCCGGTTTCCTTTTCTGCCTTCTTAGATGTCAGTTCAAACGTATCTCCGTCCCGAAGAACCGTCCGCCGTACGTCCCGCCCGAAGCAGTCTGCCAGTTTTCCGTCCCCCGCTCTGTCTCTGAGCGAAAGCGTGCAGCCCGTTCCATGCAGACTGGAGGATATCAGCAGCCGGTCCGCCGGCAGGATTTTCAGCAGCTGGTCCCGGATCAGCTGCGTCTGACTGCCCGAACGGATCAGTTCCGCCAGAGTGATCTTCCGCAATCCCTCCGGAAAATGACATACGTACTCTTCCGAACGGCTTCCCTCCGGTGACACAGACAGAACGAGCGCCCCCTTCAGGCACCGTCTGCTCCGCAGCCAGAGGACCGGCAGAAGAAGCAGAACTGCCAAAGCCGCCGCAAAGCCGGCCCGGCGAAGCAGATCGGTAATCGGGGCCATATGGATTTTGACCGTCACGGGAATACGGACCTTGAAGCAGCTGCCGTACCGATCCATGACCGTCACACACAGAGCGGCAAAGCCGCTTCGGTTCCCGGTGAGCGAAACCGCATCGCCCTCCATACCGGCTGTGAAAACCGATTCATCGGAAGAAACCGTCCGGATCGAAAGACGGCTTTCATCCCAGGCCGCAAACCAGTCCTGCGGGCGGATCCCGGACACGGTCTTCCCCGGGAGCATGCTCTCCAGGTGAATTTCATCCGGAAGATTTCCCACGATTATAGCACCGGATCCGCCGCTCGTAAAGTCGATCCTGTTGCCGGCCACTTCATATCGGTCCGAATGTGCCGATATACGGATCTTTGCATCCATTCCCGGCCAGGCGGCAAAGGTCCCGGAATATCCGTCCCCGTCGCCGGAAGCGGTAAGCTGCAGTTCATATTTAAAAGTCTCACCGCCGTCCGCCGGATCCTTTTCATTCTCCGGGAGGCCGCCTTCCGCCGGATCCTCTTCCCCCTCCGTAGAATCGCTTTCCGCCGGACGTGCATCCGGAAAATGCTCCTCAATCCACAGCCCGGGAACATTCTCCGTCACGATCGCTGCGGACGAGTGAAAATTCCGGTAAAGCGCTGGATCCCGCAGCCGTTCTTTACCGCGGGTAAACCAGGCGGTAACCAGAACCGTCCCGTTCTCCTGCTCCTCCGCCTTCGCCTCTATCTCCAGTTCATATAAAAACAGAAGATTCACATGGACATGAAACGGAACGCCGCCCAGGGTCTGAAGCTTCCACGTCCCGGGCATCGGGTCGGTCAGCTTCAGAACAAGATATGCCTCGGAGGAGCAGATCTGCAGCCGGTTTTCATCACCCGCACGCAGAATCTCCCCGGAGGGATCGGTCAGAGTCAGCCCTCCATCCCTGAACAGATCTTCCGGTATTCTTCCGCTTTCCGGGAGCAGGATGACATTTGCCCTGGCTGCGCTCCGGTCGGGAATCGAAAAGGAAAGCTCCGACAGTTCCTCCGCATCCCGGGACGCCAGGTCTCCGATCCTGCCGCTGGTACTGTCGAAACAGTCCGCGACGACCTGATGAAACAAATCCGGCAGAAGGTCCGCCTCCGTCACATAGCGGAAGCTTCCGTCTCCGGTATGGGCGAGCGCTTCCAGCAGCGTCCGGTCGAGATGATAATCGGAAGTATTTTCCTCCCTGTCCAGCCCGATGCAGTAGAGCGGGATCTTCTCTTCCGCCGCCAGCAGCGCCGCCGCTTTCGCTTCATCCAGAGAGCGCTGTACCTCCTCCTCCGCCGGCAGATCGATGCTGCCGTCCGTAAACAGGAGAATCGCCGCACTGCCGGACTGCCCCCTGTTCTTCAGGACATCCACCGCAGCTGAAAGCGCAGCGCCGAGATCCGTATCCCGCTCTCTCGGATAAGCGCTCAGCAATTCCCGGATCTGTTCACGTTCCGTCTCCATTTTCAGGGGCTGCAGGGGACGGAGGATCTCCACAGTGTCCGAAAAACCGATGATACAAACCTGTGCGGCGTCTTCCTTCAGAAGATCCATAAACAGCAGGGCCCCCTCCCGGGCCATCCCATCCGGGTCCGTATACTTCATGGATCCGCTCATATCAATCAGAAGAACCAGATCCATCTGTCCGTTCTCTGCCTCTGCGCAAAAAGCCCTCTCTCTGATCACATGAAAAAAACAGGGAACCAGCAGCAGCAGAAACAGAAGGCGCCGGATGCGCATTCCCGATCCGCTGCTGCAGATCCTCTGTAAACACCAGATTCTTCCTGCCGCCGGATGTTTCATTCCTTTTGTCATGAACAGCCTGGCTCTCTTTCGGCTGTCCGGATCATCTTTCACTCAAAAGATATCATAGCACGATCACAAGCAAGAATCAAGTACTCTCTTTGTATCAGAATTCATTCCATCCGGCTCTGTCAGGAGCGGATCTCAATGCCCAGATGTTCCAGACCGTTCCAGACCTTTTTCATCACGGAATTGATTTCCGCTTCTTCCAGCGTATGGTCAGCGGCACGCAGTTGCATGGAATACGCCATGGACTTATACCCGGGCTTGACCTGTGCCCCTTCATAGATGTCAAAGAGCCGGACTTCTTCCAGAAGCTTTCCGCCTCTCTGCCAGAGCACGTCCTCGATCTGTCCGGAGAGCACATCCTTCGGAACCAGCATGCTGATATCTCTGGTAACCGCCGGGAATCTCGCGATGCCGTGATACTTAATGTCGAAGGAAGCCATTTCCGTGATCTTCGGCAAATCCAGCACAGCGACATACGCCCTGTCCCCGATTCCGTACGTGGCGGCAACCTTCGGATGCACTTCGCCGAGATATCCGATTTTTTCCGTTCCTGCAAGGATATCCGCCTGACGGCCGGGATGCAGGTACGGTTTGGCGTCTGCGGTATCATAGGTCTTTCTTCCCGTGATGCCGACATGCTCCAGGAACTCCTCGACGACACCTTTCATGGTATAGAAATCGCCTTCGCCATACATGCCCAGTGTGAACTGCATGCGCTCATCGGGGAGCTCTGTCAGCGGAAGCTGTTTCGGAAGATAAATGTTTCCGAGTTCGAAAAGCCGGACATTCTTATTCCTGTGGTTGTAATTGTATGCAAGTGACGTCAGCATGCCGTTAAGCGGCAGGGTTCTCATAATACTGAAATCCTCGCCGAGGGGATTGCTGATCTTCACGGCGGTCCGTTCCGGCGCATCCTCCGGCAGCAGGAGCCGGTCGAATACCTTCGGACTTTCAAAGGAATAGCACATTCCCTGCGAGAAGCCGGCGTACCGGGCAACCTCCCGGGCCACTGCCTCGATTTCCATCTTTCTGGTTTTTCCGCCCATTGCGGCACTTCCTGCCGGAAGGGTTACCGGAATATTGTCATAGCCGTAAAAACGGGCGACTTCCTCCGCCAGATCGGCTGTGCGGAAAATGTCATGGCGGAATGTGGGCGCAATGATCTCTCCGGTGGATTCATCATAAACCAGTTCGACCTTTGCCAGATATTCCAGCATCTTTTCCGCGGAGATGTCCGTGCCGAGCAGCGCATTGATCTTCTCCGGTTCAAAGGGGACGCGGACTTCCTCTTTTCTGGAGGAATATACATCCACCACGCCTCCGACGACTTCACCCGCTCCGAGTTCTTCGATCAGCTGGCATGCCCGGTTGATCGCAGCGAGGGCATTGTTGGGATCCAGACCCTTCTCGAACTTTGAAGAGGCATCGGTGCGCAGCCCGATCCGTTTGGAGGACAGGCGGATATTCGTCCCGTCGAAGCAGGCTGCTTCGAAGAGCATGGTTTTCACATCGTCCGTGATCATCGAGTTCGCGCCGCCCATAATGCCGGCGATACCCACCGATTTCTCCCCGTCACAGATCATCAGGACATTTTCATCCATGGTCCGCTCCACGCCGTCCAGCGTCGTAAACTTCTCCCCCTGTGCGGCACGGCGTACAATGATTTCATGACCGGCAATCTGGTCATAGTCAAACGCATGCATCGGCTGACCGTATTCTTCCATCACATAATTGGTGATATCGACCAGGTTGTTGATCGGACGGATGCCGGCGGCAGCCAGACGCCTCTGCATCCACTTCGGTGACGGAGCAATCTTAATGTTCTTGACGATTCTCGCCGTATAGCGGGGGCACAGATCCGGATCTTTGACGGTGACCTTGATATAGTCCGCCGCATTTTCGCTGTTTCCGGTCGGCGTCACAACCGGAGGATAAAACGGCTTTCCGAAGGTTGCCGCCGCCTCTCTCGCAATACCGACCACGCTGAAGCAGTCCACACGGTTGGAGGTGATTTCATATTCGAAAACCACATCGTCCAGTCCGAGTTCATGGACCGCGTCTGCTCCCACCGTCGCGTTCTCCGGGAAAATATAGATTCCATATTCCGGAGCTTCCGGATACAATTCACGGGTCGATCCCAGCTCCTCGATCGAGCAGAGCATTCCTTCGGATTCGACGCCGCGCAGTTTTCCCTTCTTGATCACAATTCCGCCGGGCGTCATTTTTCCGTCATGATTACCGGCCACGCGGCCGCCGTCCAGCACAACCGGCACCTTGTCTCCCTCGTGCACATTCGGCGCACCGGTGACGATCTGAACGGTTCCGGAGCCGACATCCACCTGGCAGACAATCAGCTTATCCGCGTCCGGATGGGGCGCGATGCTCTTGATCTGGCCGATTACAATGCCGGAAAGATCGGCGTCCTGGCAGGTAAAGCCTTCCACCTTCGTTCCCGTCAGTGTCATTGCATCTGTATATTCCTGCGCGGTCACATCAAGATCCGGCACATATGCCTTGACCCAGGACATTGTTGTATTCATATGTAATATACCTCCTCCTAGAACTGTTTCAGGAAACGATCGTCATTCTCGTAAAGAAGACGCATGTCATCGATTTCATATTTCAGCAGCGCAATGCGTTCCAGGCCGACGCCGAACGCAAAGCCGGTATATTCCTCCGGATCAATTCCGCACATCTCCAGCACATGCGGATGTACCATGCCGCAGCCGAGAATCTCGATCCATCCGCTGCCCTTGCAGAAGCGGCATCCCGCTCCGCCGCATTTGAAGCACGAAACGTCCATCTCCGCACTGGGCTCCGTGAACGGGAAATGATGCGGGCGGAATTTCGTCTTTGTCTCTTCGCCGAACATCTGCTTCGCAAAGACCGCAAGCGTTCCCTTCAGATCCGCGAAGGTCACATTTTTGTCAATCAGCAGGCCCTCGATCTGATGGAAGGACGGAGAATGCGTCGCATCCACCTCATCGGAGCGGAAGACGCGTCCGGGAGAAATGATGCGGATCGGCAGCTTCCCTTCCTGCATGACTCTCGCCTGTACGGGGGATGTCTGTGTGCGCAGGACGATGTCCTTTGTGACATAGAAGGTATCCTGTTCATCCTTTGCCGGATGGTTGGCAGGAATATTCAGCAGTTCAAAATTGTATTTGTCATATTCAATTTCCGGACCTTCGACCACCTCGTAGCCCATGGAAGTGAAGATACGTTCCACTTCATCCCGGGCAATCTGATTGGGATGACGGTGTCCGACCATCTGCCGTTTTGCAGGAAGCGTCACATCGATCGTTTCGGTTGTGAGCTTTGCTTCCAGTGCCTTTTCTTCAAGAAAACGCTTTGTCTCTTCCAGCTGCTCTTCAATTGCCGTCCGTGTGTCATTGACCATCTGGCCGAAGGCCGGCCTCTCTTCCGCCGGAATGCTTTTCATGCTTTTCAACACAGCGGTCAGTTCCCCTTTTTTGCCGAGGAACGATACGCGGATGTCGTTCAGCCGGTCCAGAGACTGTGCGTTCTGGAGGCTGGAAAGCGCCCGCTCCCTGATTTCCTGAAGTTGACTTTTCATAGGATCTCCTTTCCATGTCCGTAAAATGAAAAAAACCCTGTCACAATGTGACAAGGGACGAATAAACCGCGGTACCACCCTTTTTCCCGCTCAGATCCATACTGAATTCAATAATGGAGTCTTTATCTGCGGGCACTTTCATCTGCTTGACGCGCAGCATACGTTTATACCTACCAGCCGGGCGCATACATACCTGTCCGTTCTCTTATCCAGCAGCATCCGGTCTTCAGCATAAAAGCTCCGGTGTGAAATTTCACAGAACACTTGCCGTGAAAACGCTTCCAGCCGCCGGCGTTTTCTCTCTGGACGGCAGATCGACCCGACGGGAGGATAATTCCATTCAACTCCGTCTGTCCGGGTCTGGTGTGATCTGCTACTTTGCACCATCATAGCCCTGTCAATTCTAACATACTTTCGATTTCTGTCAAGTTTTTTGCAAAGATCAGAACGGAAAGCTGTCCTGATTTTCGATCCATGCATTCAGTTCCGCCCCGAAGAAAAACAGCCAGAGGCAGAAATACAGCCAGAAGAGAACCATAATGAACGTCAGAAGTCCGCCGTACAGAATGGAAAGATTCTTCGCCAGCGTCAGATAAATCGAAAAAATCAGGGAGAAGACACCCCAGGAGAACGTCGTGAAAGCGGCACCGTAGATCTGGCTTTTGAAGGTCGCCTTCCGGTTCGGCAGAAACATGTAAAGCGCAGCAAAAATCAGCGTCAGCATTACGAGAACGGCAAGGAACATCAGCATCGGACCGATATACGGGTGCCGGGTCATCAGTGGAATCCGGCTGCGCAGAAACGTGCTGATCCGAAGCTCCGTCACCAGGACGCCCAGCGACAGAAGCAGCGCGAACACAAGCAGCACCGCATAGCAGGAGGAGCGCAGACGCAGGATGAAATAATTTCGGTTTTCCTTGATCCCGTATACACTGTTCAGCCCGTTGGTCAGCCCCATGATCCCGGTTCCCGTGACCCAGAAAAGGGACAGCGCCGCAAATGAGAAGAAACGGAAAGAGCCATGGTAGATCGCGTTCACCAGACTCTGTATATAGACCATAATCTCATCATTTGCCAGATACGAGATCGTCTCCATGACCATCTCTTCCGTCAGCGGCGTATACTTCAGAAATGTAAGCAACAGAAAAAGCATGGGCGCAAAGCTCATGATCAGATAGAAACATGCCTGGGCGGAATAGACGGACGTCCGGTCCGCTGTGATTTTTTTCATGAATCTGCGTACAAGATGCACATAATTGATCTTATACTTTTTTTTCGTATTTCTGTCCTCTTCCTCTGCGGAACCTTCCGTCGCTGACAGCTCTTCCATTCCGGCGGATTCCATCTTTTCCGGAGTCAGAAAACGAGTACTTCTTCTGCTCATAATGTTGTTCACAAAAAACACGGATTCGTTCCGTGTTTCCGTTAAAAAAGAAAACCCCAGAGTGCCGTTTCCCAAATTTTGACTCCTAGCAAAGCCAGGTGGGTTTACCGCAGCTGAAACCTCTGTCTTCCACTGACATACGGAGGCATGGCATCAGTAACAGCAATATAAGAATCCCATAAAAGTAAATGTAGGTTCAAAATAAAGGGAGTGTCGCACACCCCAGGGTATGAAATTTTCTTTATGATCCGCCCGCGCCGGCGTTTCGCCGTCCGGCGCAGACGTATGTATGTTGGTCAGAGACCCTCCGCTTTGGCGGTCTCCCGACGCATCGCTGTATTACAGCTGCGGGCCGGCTGCAACCAGAGCCTTGCCTGCCTCGTTGCCTTCGTATTTCTTGAAGTTCTTGATGAAGCGCTCTGCAAGATCTTTTGCCTTTGCATCCCATTCGGAAGCATCCGCATAAGTGTTGCGCGGATCCAGGATATTGGTGTCAACGCCCGGAAGCTCCGTCGGTACTTCGAAGTTGAAGATCGGGATCTGCTTGGTCGGTACGTTCCTGACATCGCCGTTCAGGATCGCATCGATGATGCCGCGGGTATCCTTAATGGAGATACGTTTGCCTGTGCCGTTCCAGCCGGTGTTGACCAGATAAGCCTTGGCGCCGGATTTTTCCATCTTCTTGACAAGCTCATCACCGTATTTTGTGGGATGCAGCTCCAGGAACGCCTGACCGAAGCAGGCAGAGAAGGTAGGTGTCGGCTCTGTGATGCCTCTTTCCGTACCGGCCAGCTTTGCGGTAAAGCCGGACAGGAAATAGTACTTTGTCTGCTCCGGTGT
>CACXHD010000097.1 GCA_902767335.1 uncultured Lachnospiraceae bacterium | reverse complement strand
AAATGAGAATTCCCTGTAAAATCAAGGAATTCTCACATCTTATACATAGGTTTATTCAATTATTCACCGACTGTGAATGGTAACGAAAATAATACGCTTCTCGAACAGCACTTTAGACAGTTCCTTTTTTCAGAGCGCCTGTGAGTTTTACAGAGAGGCTGTGAAGGATCCAGGCAGCAATCGATGAAACTGCAAATATGACAGCCGACAACATAGCCAGCAGGAAAAAGCCGTTTCCGCGATCCGGATTTACCAGTCGGATAAACCAGAATGTCATCCGGTCGATGATCAGATGATGTACCAGAAAAAATTCATAGGTATAGGCGCCGGCCAGGCGGAAAAGCTTCAGATGAATTCGTCTGCCTGCAAGATAAAGGATCAGAAAAATCGACAGTCCTGCAAGATGCAGTGTGATCCCTTCGGGAACCCTGCCTTTCGTTCCCAGACAGAGACTTGTAATACCGCAGGAAAGCAGTGTAAGGATTCGGACATTCCAGACACGGTCCTGCAGATGATGACGAACAAAAAGGATACCTGCATAGAAACTGACCAGGCAGGATGGAATATTGGCCAATGGAGAAACCGCAAGCAGTCTCTTGCTGCACGTGAGAATATACAGCAGAAGAATCATGCATCCGGCTGCCAGATCCTGCCGTGGTGTACCCTCGGACAACAGCGGATAAAGCAGGTACATAATAATCAGACCGCCGAGGAACCACTCTCCGATCATATAATAAGTTGTGACAGAAGAAGAAAAATATCCATCCATTCCAACCAGAGAAAGAAGAAGCGGCCATTTCGTCCCGCGGAAGAAGAAACTGTGGTGCCGCCAGGCCGCAATCAGAAACAGGGGCACGAAGCACAGATAAAATGATGGAAATACCGCAAGGAAGCGTTTCCTCGCATAGTCTCTTCGTTCTTTTCCGGTTCGCAGCCGGTGTCCATACTGATACTCAAGAAGCGCTCCGGAAAGCATAAAAAAGCAGGTGACAAATAAAAATCCTGTCTGATCCGGCAGACGGACGGAAGCGATCTGCGGAGCGTAATCCGACAAGGCAATGCTCAGATGAAACAGGAAAACCCCAAGGGCAGAAACAACCCGGATAAAATCAAAAGCATGAATTCTGTTCTTCATAATATGTGTTCCTTAGAAGGACGGTTGATGAAATAAGGGAAGCGCTTCGTCCGATCTGATCACATCGGATCTGTAAATGACTCTGCGCTTCCCTTAATCATATTATGTTAGGTCCTGTTCTGCCGAATACGACAACCAGGCGAAATCCGGCCAAAGTTACCAGGTTACCGTGACAAAGGCCGTGTGTGTATTCAGTACATTGCCCTCTGCATCATAGAATTCAATCGTGAAATCTGTCGTTCCCTTTGTGTTGAGCTGCAGATCAAACGTCGTTTCTCCGGATGCCAGATCAAGATCTGCCGTCTCCACAGAGGCTACGGCTTCATCGGTGATCTGAATGTGTGCCGCAACAGCCTCTTCCGGGAAGATCAGCTCTGCTGTCGTCGTTTCTCCTTCAGAGGAATGATAATATCCGTCCGACATCAGATCCACACCGTAACTGCCCGTCTGAACGCTGATGTGGTCATGGATCTCCGCTTCGGTTCCATCGACCGGGTCACCGTTTTCGTCCAGTCTGACAAGAGTTCCGTTGAATTCGATCTCGTAGGAATTGTCGGTATCCAGGCATTCATCCAGCATCACATTGATGACCCATCCCTTCTGCCATCCTTTCGAAGCGAGATCCGCATCCTCCATTTCGGCAATTTCTTTCATCGGGGCATCGTCCAGATCCAGTGTTGTCTGTGCACCGGAAGCATCTGTAAGAACAACGGTTCCTTCCTTGATGTCAATACCGTTTTCCTCACTGTTTACATAAACCGTGACAATTCTGGAACCGGCTGCATCATTTTCATAAGCGTCGGCCACCGTCATGTCCGTATCTGCGATCACAATGCTTTCAACACTGCCTTCATCTTCAGATCCTTCGTCTTCATCGCCGCCCTCATCTTCGGCGTCCTCCTCATCCGGAGTCTCTTCATCCATATTCTGATCTTCACCGTTTTCGTAGTCTTCTTCAACGTTCTGATCATCTTCCGGATATTCTTCTACATTATCCGTGAATTCATCACCGATATTCTGATCTTCCGTATTCTGATCTTCCGTGTTCCAGAAGTCGTCTTCTGTGTTCTGATCGGTGTTTTCGTCGAAGCTTTCCTGATTCTGCTCGAAAACATTGCCGTATTCATCCGTATTCTGGAACTGCTCGTTCTGCTCTTCCTGATACTGCTCAACCGTCTGGTCGTCCGTATTTTCCCCATTCTGGTCAAATACATCCCAGCCGTCATCGGAATTGTCACTGTTCCAGAAATCGTCTTCCGCATTCTGTTCCTGCGGTTCGGGCGTTTCCGCCGGCGCCGGTTCAACGGGTGCCGGTTCAACGGGCTCTGCATTCATCACCGTTTCATCTGAAGCTTCCGGAATAAGAATGGTATCCGCCGGCGCGGGTTCGGGTTCCGGAGCCGCCGCGGTGTCCTCAACATTGGCAAGTGCTTCTTCATCGGTCGCGTCCATGATGACATTTTCGCCCAGAGCCGTATCATCCGTCTGCATCAGGATGCTGTCCTCCGGAAGTGCGTCTGATGCATAGGCGCTGTTCGGAACTTCTTCCTCGTCCTCGTCATCCACATCTTCAAAATCATCGTCTTCAAGCTCGTCAAGAAGCACCTGCGCCTCCTGCTCGTCCTGCATATTCTGAAGCTCCGCGTTGAGATTGGTGACATTGTCCTCAACGCGCTGAAGCGTTTCCTTCATTTCATCATAGTCGTAATCCTGTTCGGAGATACGTTCCGCCAGATCCAGCAGGAGATCATAATCTTCCGCCGAGAGTCCCTCCGAAACCTGAACCTGCTGACTGACGACATTGTTGATGATATTGACAATCTCCGGTTCCGTCTTCACCTGATTCTCGATCACCTGCATCTTGATCTCATTCACAAGACTGGTAGCCTGTTCCTGACCGATCTGATTTGCGATCTGTCCGGTGGTGATCAGCTCCTGCGTGGCAATGTCCTTCTTCTCCTCCTGCAGCGTCTGTCCGCTGGCGCTTTCATATGCCATGATAATACCGGTCAGTGCGCCGGTGCCGGAAACCTCAAACGGCGAGGCCGCAAGCACTTCACAGTTGACAACACCCGAAGTCGACAGTGTCGTTGCGATCATATTGCTGGTCACCCAGCTCAGGTTCGCCGTCTTGACACGGATACCTCCGGAAGTCGTCGGATTGACCAGCGCACAGCTGAATGTTCTGGTCCCGATCTGTTCCAGCGGAACATAGCTGCCAAGATGGTTTCTCTCATCCTGATTGGTAATATAGAGTGTTTCAATATTCTGTCCGTACACTCCGAAATATTTCAGAACCGCCGCCTTCTGCTCTTCTGTAAGGTCGGCGCCCAGTGTCACAACCTTCTGTCCGTCCGCATACGCGCTGCCGGAGAGAAACGCTGAAACGGCCAGTCCGATCGAGAGAGCCGCAGCAAAGATCCCCTTTCTCATAAATCCTTTCCCCTTTCTTTATGCATAACGATCAGCCATCGGCTGAAATTCCTCGGATACTGTAGTGAGTATATCATCTTGAAGATTGAAACTCAATAGATGTTCCCCGGGGAAAACGGCCACTTTTTTTATCGAAAGATGAATTCTTTCTTAAGGAAACGCAGCGTCTGCGTCCAGGCCGGAAACTCACGTCCGCACAATCCCTCTGCAGGGAACCGCCAGCTGCTGGCCCGTATATATCCGCGGACTTCTCAGCTGATTGACTTTCATAATATTATCCACCAGTTCCCGCACGGGAAGTTCCGCCTGTTCGGTATTTGCACTGGCGATATCCCAGAGAGTATCGTTTGCATGCACCGTGACAATCCGATAATAGCTGACAGGCGCATAGGTCGGAACCCCCGACGCGGTCATCGCGGACAGTCCGGCCATCGTCAGAAGCGTCACGGCGATACTCAGCGCAATCAGCAGAACACCGGCTCTGCTCCTGGCCCTGCTGTCTGAAGAGCGGACTGCCGTCGGACGGGATCCTCCGGTTTCAAATTTCACTGCATGGAATCCTTCCCCGGGATATACCGCCGCATATTTCCCGCTTCTGTTCCCGGCATATCTTCCTGCATATTTTTCCGAAATGTTCTTCATCTCATTTCCTCCCCGCTTCATCCTGCAAAAGCATATGAAAAAACAAACAACCCCTTAATCGATCCGAACGAACGTTCTTTTCTATGTTTTTCATGATATCATCCGAACGTATGTTTGTCAATCGCTAATCGAACATATTTTCTTTTTTCATTGCTTTCGTTCTGAACCTGTGTTATGATCGAAACAGGAAGAAAACAGAATTTCAGCAAAAAAAGGAAGGAGATTTCATCATGCCGTCAGGAACCTTATCGGATAAGCAGCGTGAAATCCTTGCATATCTGCGGGATGTCACCTTAAGCCGCGGTTTTCCGCCCTCTGTCCGGGAAATCTGCCAGGCCGTCCATCTCAAGTCCACCTCCTCGGTTCATGCCCATCTGGAGACGCTTGAACGCTGCGGATATATCCGCCGGGATCCGGCGAAGCCCCGCGCCATCGAAATTCTGGACGATGAATTTTCCCTGAACCGGCGCGAAGTTGTCAATGTTCCCCTGGTCGGCACCGTAGCTGCGGGGCAGCCAATTCTGGCACAGGAACATATTGAAAACTATATTCCGGTTCCTGCGGAATATATGCCCTCCGAACAGTCCTTTATGCTCCGTGTCAAGGGTGACAGTATGGTCAATGCCGGTATCCTGAGCGGAGACTGCGTGCTTGTCCGGCAGACACAGGCGGTTGAGAACGGCGATATCGTCGTAGCCATGATCGAGGACGGAGCTACCGTCAAAACCTATTACCATGAGCAGGACCATATCCGGCTCCAGCCGGAAAACGATACAATGGATCCGATCATTATCGACGGCGATGTCAACATCCTCGGCAAAGTCTTCGGCGTATTCCGGCTTTTCTGAGTCCGGTACATCGTTTCATGATGAACCGGTTTTGGTCCCTGCCTGTTTTCCCGGCAGCGACCGGACAATTCCTACATGAAGCAAAGAATATTCCATAAAACGAAAACAGCTCTTTCCCGGGCTGCAGAACTTCCGCCACATCCCGGAAAAGAGTTGTATTAATTACTTTTTATCAAGTACTTACCGAAATGACATCGGGACGTTGCTTCTGACTCACTTTTGAGTCAGAGGCAACGTCCCGATGTCATTGAGGGTCACTCAAGGAGCCGTCTCCTGATTGACCTCTTCTCACAAGGGCTCAATTTGAAGCTCCTTATTGATATGCCTTACCTGCGACTCAAGACGGCTCACCCGTACAAACAGCATCTCCCGCTCAATGTCCTCACGGAGCGCTGCATCCAGCTTCCGCGCAAGGTCAAGATGTCCTTCGGCGATAACCCGGATATCCCGTGTGATCTCGTTTTCCTGAACCATGCGGATCTCGGCGACATCTCCCTGCAGTTTGCGGATGTCCTGCTGCATGGCGGTTATATTATTCTGCGTCTGATCCATGCGACCTTCCATCTGATCCATGCGACCTTCCATCCGGTCCATGTGATCTTCCATCTGCTCCATGTGATCTTCCATCTGGTCCATGCGGTCGGATAATCCGTCGATTTTATCCGAGAGAGGCAGCATTGCCTGAGACAGTGCCTGCGAGATCCATTCCATATCTTTTTTGTCCAACAAATACAGTCACCTCCTCTGATATCACATAAAATCTTATCATATTGTATCTGGAATGTCAATCAGTATTTATATGTAACATAAGTTTATGTGACTGATGGCTCTATGTTGGCTGAAACAGCTGTGCGCTGCGCCTTTTACGGACACAGTTTTCACGCCTGTTTTAAAGTTTCTTTAAGGAATACTGAAGCTGATAACCGATAATCTGCTTCCCGAACATCTTGGCAGTCTGTTTTTTTCACTTTACGGTGAGCAATTTCTTCCTGGCTTTACTGACGAAAGGCTTATCCCTTTGGAATTCATCAACAACCTGCCGAACTATCTGAGATCATCATTAGAGGCTTGTGCGAAGCAGCTGTCGGCGGCATAATGGTATTTTTGTGCCGAAACGAATGAAAAACGTCTTCCGTTCCACATTATTTCGCCGCGTTCTCCTCCATCAGCTGCGGAAAACGCTTCGGCAGCGCCTGCAGCAGCTGGAGCGTAAGCAGCACATGGAACCCTGCCGGATTGAGCATGTAAGCTTTCACGCCCTTTGCCATGCCCTTCTCAAGAGCGGCGAAGGGTACCGTCATAGCCAGCATCTTCTGCCCTCTGGCAAATTTCTGGAGTTCCATCTGATCCGTGAAAATTGGCTGCAGCAGATCTCCCTGCTTGTTTTTCAGAAGAGGCGGCTTGAATTTCCGGTTTTTCAGTTTCTCCGCAACCGTTCCCGGGCCGTCTTCCAGAACCACCGGGATCAGATAGCGCGCACGTACGAGATTGCTCGCAAATTCCTCCTCGAGTTCCCCAACGGTCGGCTTTTCCGACTTATCCACCTGGCGGGAAGCCTCCTGCATAAAATACAGTCCCGTCAGCTGCAGATTCGGATTGGTTACCGGCCGGGCTTCCGGTTTGTATTTACTGTAGTCCGGCGGATTGACCAGCTCCGTAAGCTCCAGTCTTGTCGGCACGGAGTTTTCTCCATTGTCGAACACCAGCTGATTGATGCCGATCAGATGCAGTGAGCTGAAAAATGCAAGAAAATCCTTGTTCAGGAATCTGACCCCGCGCGTCAGAATCTTCATTTCCGTATAAGGACGGGCAAATTTCTGAAGCTGTTCTTCATTCTCAAAAATCCAGACCTGATCGTCAAACGTATCCGGATCACATACCACCAGCGGCATATTGGTCGCAGCGCAGAAGATGACGTACATTTCCTCTCTTGCCTGCACCTGCCTGATAAATAATGATTTGTCTATGACAGCCATCGTAAGTCTCCTAACCTTTACAATTCCGCAGTCCGTTTATCAGGAAAGCACTGAATCATTCCCAATTTCACCAGTGCTTTCTTTGAAGTTACTCTCCGTCCTTCTCCAGCTCTTCGGCAGAAATCGTCTCTCCGTCCACCCAGATGCGTTCCAGATCATAGAACAGGCGGTTGTCCTTATCAAAAATATGGACAATGATATCGCCGTAATCCATCAGAATCCAGTTGGCGCTCTGAACGCCCTCCTTCTGCCTTGCCTCATAACCGGCCCTGCCGAGCATTTCTTCCACGTTCTCCGCTAGCGCCTGAACCTGATTTCGGTTGCTCCCGGAAGCGATCAGGAAATAGTCTGCGATCACACTGACCTTCTCAATGCTGATCACGCGGATATCCTCCGCTTTCTTCTCTTCCAGCGCTTTATAAGCAATTCTTGCCATTTCTTTTGAGGTTCTGTCACTCATATTCGGGTTCCTTTCTGTCAGCAATCAATGTTTCATAGTATCGGAATGCAAGTTCCGTCTGCTGGTCGACCACCTGGTTCCGCTCCTTTCCGTCCAGAAACTGCAGCGTATCCCGCAATGTGACATACACCGCCATGTCGAGATCGGAAAAAGCAAGTTTACGCACCAGATCCAGATTCTCGGCCTTATTGCGCATGGGCTCAATATAATCCGCAATAAAAACAATCTTATCGAGTTCTGTCATTGCCGGCCGTCCGGTCGTATGCCAGGTGATCGCGGAAAGAATCGCCTCATCTTCGATCCCGTATTTCACCTTTGCCAGATAAGCCCCGAGCTTTGCATGCAGCAGATAGGGAGCGTCAATCTCCGTACCGCTGACGGGAAGACCATACTTCCGGCACATCTTTATCTTCTTGTCATTTGGAATGCATTTGGCGCAGTCATGCAGCAGGCCCGCAACCTGTGCCTGTTCAAGATCCGCGTCATATCGCATGGCCAGGGATGCACTGGTGTACATGACTCCCAGTGTATGCCTGTATCGGAAACTGTCCAGTTCTTTTCTCAGTTT
>CACXHD010000096.1 GCA_902767335.1 uncultured Lachnospiraceae bacterium | reverse complement strand
TCGACCCTTCCGGTCTCCCCGCAAGATGCCTGGAATAGTTTTCAATGCCGGAACAGAAGCCGGTCTCCCGAAGCATTTCCACATCGTAATTGGTCCGCTCCGCGATTCGCTGCGCCTCCAGCAGCTTGTCCTCGCTGCGGAAATACTTCACCCGCTCCGCCAGCTCATCCTCGATGCGCCTCGTCGCTTCGAGAATCTTCTGCATCGGCATGACATAATGCGACGCCGGGAAGATCGCGATAAAATCCAGTTCCTTCTTCACTGCCCCGGTTAATACGTCGATCTGCGTGATCCGGTCAATTTCGTCTCCGAAGAATTCGATCCGGTACGCATAGTCCTGGGCATCCGCGGGAAAAACCTCAAGCACGTCTCCGCGCACACGGAACGTACTGCGGTGAAAATCCATGTCATTCCGGTCATACTGAATGTCAATCAGGCGGTGAATGACCTCATCCCGGTCCCGCTCCTGTCCTCTGCGCAGATAGATGACCATGTCCCGGTAATCCACCGGCGAACCCAGTCCGTAAATGCAGGAGACGCTGGACACAATCACCACATCCCGGCGCTCCACCAGCGAAGCCGTGGCGGAGAGCCGGAGTTTGTCGATCTCGTCATTGATCGACGAATCCTTTGCGATATAGGTGTCGGAGGACGGAACATACGCCTCCGGCTGGTAATAATCGTAATAGCTGACAAAATACTCCACGGCGTTTTTCGGGAAAAACTCCTTGAATTCCCCGTACAGCTGGGCAGCCAGCGTTTTGTTGTGGGCGATCACCAGGGTCGGACGGTTCAGTTTCTGTATGACATTTGCCATGGTAAAGGTTTTGCCGGAGCCGGTTACCCCCAGAAGCGTCTGACACTGATTCCCCTCAAGAAATCCCTGGACAAGCGCATCGATGGCCTGCGGCTGATCCCCGGTGGGGGCATATTCCGATACCAGTTCAAAATGATCCATAGGTCATTCTCCCTTTCCGACAGTCATGGTTTCCTGCCTTTCGAAATGTTTTCACATCAGATTTTCATCATAGACCGCCCTGGCCCCGCCGATGTATTTCGGGCGTCTCCGGGCACAGATAATCGGCGCTTCCCCGATTTTCCGCAGAGAGATCCGCAGCGGAACCACGGTCGGATGGATATGCATCCCGATCATGGTCCCGCCGATGTCAATCCCGGCCTGTGCCTTCGCGCACAGGCTGTCAATCAGGACCGGATCCTTCATCTTCTCAAAACATACCGTCGCAAAGGCGCCGCCGGCATGATTCGGCTGAGGGATCGCGTTCACCTGTTCAAAATCATATTTCTCCATCATCTCGCGTTCCACCGCCAGCGCCCGGTTCAGGTGCTCACAGCACTGTCCCGCGAGATAAACGCCCCGTTCATCCAGGACCTGACGGATCCCGTCATAAATGGCGCGTGCCACATCCACATTTGTCGCAGTGCCGATCCGGTTTCCCAGGACTTCGCTGGAGGAACATCCCACCACAAAAATCTGTCCGGGCCGGATCCGGGCTGCATCACAGATTTCCTCTGCAGCCCGCCGGCTCTGCTGTGTCAACAAATCCAAATCCATCATTCTTCTGTTTATCCTTTTGTTTTTCTTTCTGTTTTTCTTTCTGTTTTTCTTTCTGTCTTTCTTCCTGTTTTCCCCTGTATCCTTCTCAGATTCTCAGGAGCGGGCTGCCCCTGTCCTTCTCAGATCTTCAGGAGCGGATCTCCCTCCCGTACATAAAGAGGAAGGCTGAAGTAGTCATAGGTTCCCTCATGCCAGCGGCCTCCCTCGGCGCGCTCCTTGCTCAGGAGATGGACCCAGTTCCCCTCCGGCAGGTAATACCTGGCGGTCCCGTCCGGCGAAAATACCGGGGCCACCAGCAGCCGGTCTCCGAGCATGTACTGCAAATCCAGCCAGGCACAGGCCGGATCCTCCGGGAAGACCATATGCATCGGCCGCATGATGGGCAGTCCCCGGTCATGTGCCTCGTTTGCAAGTTCCCACAGATACGGCATCAGCCGTTCTTTCAGCCGGACAAAGTACCGGAGTACGTCGCAGGCCTCCTCATCGTAGTGCCACGGAACCCGGTAAGAGCCGGATCCATGCAGTCTGCTGTGGGAGGAGAGCATGCCGAAGGCAACCCACCGCTTGTAAAGATCGGCGCTGCCGTCGTCCTCAAATCCGCCGATGTCATGACTCCAGTAACCAAATCCGCTGTCCATCAGCGACAGGCCGCCGCGCAGGGTCTCCGCCATCGAAATATACTGGCTCGTCGAATCTCCGCCCCAGTGGATCGGATACTTCTGCCCTCCCACCGTGGCGCTGCGGGAGAACAGAATGGCCTCTCCCTTTCCCTTGGCCTCCTCCATGACTTCAAAAACACAGCGGTTGTACAGAAGCGTATAATAATTGTGCATTTTCTCCGGATCCGATCCGTCGAACCATACGACATCGGTCGGAACACGCTCTCCGAAATCCGACTTGAAGCAGTCAATCCCCATATCCATCAGGGCCCGGAGCTTTGAAGCATACCAGGCACAGGCGCCGGGGTTGGTGAAATCCACCAGGCCCATGCCGGCCTGCCACAGATCCCACTGCCAGACTCTTCCGTCTTTTCTGCGGACAAGGTAGCCCTTCTCCATCCCCTCGGCGAACAGCGGCGATTTCTGGGCGATATACGGGTTCAGCCAGGCGCACAGCTTCAGTCCCTTCTTATGCAGCCGTTCCAGCATGCCCTTCGGGTCCGGGAACATTTCCTTGTCCCACTCAAAGTTGCACCACTCGAATCCCTTCATCCAGAAACAGTCAAAGTGGAACACGCTCAGCGGGATATTCCGCTGTTCGAATCCCTCTATAAAATGATTGACTGTCGCTTCGTCATAGTCCGTAGTGAAGGAAGTGGTCAGCCACAGGCCGAAGCTCCACTTCGGGACGAGGGGAGGACGGCCCGTCAGAGCGGTATATTTCTCAAGGATCTCCTTCGGCGTCGGTCCATAGATGACAAAGTACTCCAGTTCCTCGTCCTGCACGGAAAACTGTACCGTCTCGACTTTTTCACTGCCCACCTCAAAGCTGACTCTGCCCGGATGGTTGACAAATACGCCGTAGCCGCCGGTCGTATAGTAGAACGGAATGTTTTTATAAGCGATTTCACTGGCCGTTCCGCCGTCCTCGTTCCAGATATCCACCGACTGACCGTTTTTGACCATCGGCGTGAAACGTTCGCCGAGACCGTAGACCAGTTCGCCGACCCCCAGGTTCAGGCCGGTCACCAGATATCTGCTTCCGTCCTTTTGGTACATCATCCCCATGGTCTTTTGCGGGATCCGGGTCAGCTCCTTTTTCTCCCCATAGAAGGTCATGACCGGGCTGCCCGTTTCGATCTTCAGCGCCAGTTTTCCGGAGGTAAACTCCCATCCGTCCCGGTTCTGTACCTTACATTTACGTCCCGGCGTGCCGCCGAGCGCAAAAGCCGGTGTTTTTACATAATTTCCCGCATGATTGGTCATCCGGATGCCCAGGACATCCTCCATCGGAGCCGTTACCGTAAAGGTCATCATCCCGATGTTCAGGACATCGCCCCTGCCTTCGATTTTTCTGTACGGTCCAAAGAAGCGCACATCCGTGTCCGTCTCCTCAACACAGTAAATATCTCTGACGTAGTCTGCGGTAAAGTCGTCCCGCAGCAGCCAGAATCCGTTTGTAAACTTCATTTGCAGACTCCTCCTTATGGAGCGATCGTATCACAGCCGCAACCCCTGTGTCAACGGCAGGTTCCGGCCCCGGAAAGCGCTCCGTCAGCCGAAGATTATGCTGTGATTTCCACGCTTCATATGATATAATTTACATGAATACATTGCCGGAAGAATTCTTCTCCGGACCGTGCCTGCACGGGAAGGTCCTGTCGGATCGGCAGCCTGGCACAGGGTCTGTCCGAAACCGTATCTGCGCGCGGAAAGGGAAGGGGATCCGGGCATACCCTGAATAAACGTGCTGCGCAATGTGCAGCAATCCGTGATTTCCGGAAACAGCAGAAAGGAATGATAGCTTTGCCAGATACTAATCTTAAATTTCACTCCCATAACGGAAAACGTCAGATCCTGATTGTTGAAGATGAGATGATCAATCGTGAGATTCTTGGTGCCATCCTGGAAGAAAAATATGAAGTTCTGTTCGCAGAAACCGGTGCGGAGGCTCTGGACGCAATCCGGGCCTATTTTGATACGCTCAGTCTGATCCTGCTGGATCTGATTCTTCCGGATATGAACGGGCTGGATATTCTTCGCAATATCAAGGCGGAGGAGCAGCTTGCCCGTATTCCCGTGATTGTTATGACGTCCGACCGTCAGTCGGAGGTGGAAAGCCTGAACGCGGGGGCCAGCGATTTTATTCCGAAGCCCTATCCGGTCCATGATGTCATTCATGCCCGCGTACGCCGTACCATCGAGCTGTCCGAAGACCGGGACATTATCCGCCAGACAGAACGGGACCATCTCACGCAGCTTTACAATCGGGAATTCTTCTATCGTTATGCCGAGCAGTACGATATGTATCACAAGAATCAGTCGATGGATGCTATCGTCATGGACATCAATCATTTTCACCTGATCAATGAACGCTACGGCAGGGCGCAGGCCAATGAGCTGCTCCGTCAGATCGGCAGCAGGATCCGTGATCTGGTTTCGGTATCCGGCGGGATCGTATGCCGCCGGGAGGCAGATACGTTTCTTATCTACTGCCCGCACCGCAATGATTATTCCCAGCTTCTCGAGGCCGCTTCGGCGGATCTGGAGAGCAGCCGGAAGTTCTTTGTCCGTCTGCGGATGGGCGTTTATTCCGATGTGGACAAGCAGCTTGACATCGAACGCCGTTTCGACCGGGCGCAGATGGCGGCCGATACCGTGCGCAGCAGTTTCACAAAAGCGGTTGCCATCTATGACAATGCGCTGCACGAATCCGAACTGTTCGCCGAACGTCTCCTGGAGAGTTTTCCTGCCGCGATCGAGCAGAAACAGTTCCATGTCCATTTTCAGCCCAAGTATGACATCCGCCATACGGAGCCGCTTCTTGCCGGTGCGGAAGCTCTGGTCCGCTGGCAGCATCCGGACCTTGGGATGATCAGTCCCGGCGTCTTCATCCCTCTCTTTGAGAGCAACGGACTGATCCGGGAGCTGGATAATTATATCTGGCGGGAAACCGCAAGACAGGTCAGTGAATGGAAAAACCGCCATGGCTTTATCGTACCGGTCTCTGTCAACGTATCCCGCATCGACCTGCTGGACCCGGAACTGACCGACAACCTCTGCCGGCTGATTGAGGAATTCCATCTGGATTACAAGGAGCTGCATCTGGAAATCACCGAATCCGCCTACACGCAGGATTCCACCCAGATCATTTCCCGGGTGACCGAGCTTCGTTCCCTCGGGTTTGTGATCGAAATGGATGATTTCGGATCCGGCTATTCTTCTTTGAATATGGTTTCGGCTCTGCCCATCGATGCGTTGAAACTGGATATGCAGTTCCTGCGGACAGCCTTCAGCGAACGGAAGAACACGCGCATGCTGGAAGTGATTTTCGATATCGCCGATTCCCTGTCCGTTCCAACGATCGCAGAGGGTGTGGAGACCGCGGAGCAGCTGTTTACACTGAAGGCTATGGGCTGCGATCTTGTCCAGGGCTTTTACCTGTCGAAACCGATCCCCGCGGATAAATTCGAGCAGCTGCTGCTTGCGCGCAAGGAGATCGATGAAGCCCAGTTTCACCCGGAGAAGAAAGCGAAACGCGAGAGCATCAGCCGGGCGTTTCAGGAGAAATTTACCTACGATGCACTGCATGACCCGCTGACCGGCCTGTACAATCACAGCGGCTTTGAGATGCTGTACAGAGACGCCGACAAGGAACATCTCTCCATGATCCTTGCCGAGATTCCCGACCTGGAGGATCTTCCGGACGCCGAGGCCGACGAAACCGCCCGGACGGCTGCCATAACGCTGCGCAGGTATTTCCGTTCCGTAGATTATATCTGCAGACTCCGGAAAAATGAGTTTGTCATTCTTCTTGCCCGCAGCAACAGCAGTATGGCGGATCTGTTTGAAAAGAAACTCTCCCAGGTCCGAAAGGATCTGGCGCCGGTCCGGCTCATAACGGCAACCGTGTTCTGCGATCTTATGGAACCCGGTGCCAGCATTCTTCACGAGGCAGACATACTCCTCTCCCAAAAGAAGGAGGCGTCTGCGCAGTAGACCATACATACAGGAGGTAGCTCTCATGTCTTCACAGGAACATCGGAGCCTGAACCCATATCTGACGCCGGCCGGGGCCTGGGCGATCGCACTGGGCACCAGCATCGGCTGGGGTTCTCTTGTTATCACGAGCAGCACGTATCTTTCACAGGCAGGCCCTCTGGGAAGCACTCTGGGGATGGTCATCGGTGCCGTCATCATGCTGATCATCAGCCGGAATTATTATTATATGATGAACTGTTTCCCGGACGCGGGCGGAGCCTATGCCTACGCCAGGGACAGCTACGGGTATGATCACGGATTTCTGGTAGCCTGGTTTATGACGCTGACATACCTGGCCATGCTCTGGGCAAACGCGACCGCTCTGCCGCTGTTTGCAAGGTATTTTTTCGGAACCGTGTTTGAGTTCGGAAAGCTCTACACCATCTTTGGCTATGACGTTTATCTTGGCGAAGCGCTGCTCACGATCCTGGCGATTCTCCTGATCTGTTTCCTGTGTTCTGCGCATCGGAGAACCACTGCATTTATTCTGACGGTACTGGTCTGTCTGTTTACCATCGGGATTCTCATCTGTTTTGCGGCCGCTTTTCTGCGGCTCGACCGCCCGCTCTCTCCGGCCATCGTTCCGGAACGGAAGATGATTTCGCAGGTGATTCACATTGCGGTCATCTCTCCCTGGGCGTTTATCGGTTTTGAAAGCATCTCCAATGCGACGGAGGAATTCTCCTTCCGGCGCAGCAACTTACTGCGGATCCTGGTGATTTCGATCATCAGCACAACGGCTCTCTATATCTGCATCACACTCCTTTCCGTAACCGCCTATCCTCCGGAATACGATTCCTGGCTGGCCTATATCCGGGATGTCGGCAATCTGGGCGGAATCAAAGGCCTGCCGGCTTTCTACGCCGCCAGGCACTATCTCGGAGACGCAGGGGTCTGGATTCTTATGGCTTCCCTGCTCGCCCTTGTGATCACCAGCCTGATCGGGAATATCCTTGCCCTGAGCCGGCTCTTTTATGCGATGGCGAAGGACCATATCCTGCCCGGACGGATTTCCGTCTTAAACCGTCACGACGTCCCGGGAAACGCTATTGTCCTGATTGCCTGCATCTCTCTCGTGATCCCGTTTCTGGGCAGAACCGCGATCGGCTGGATCGTGGATGTCACCACCATGGGAGCAACGCTGATTTACGGCTTTGTATCCGCCTGCACATTTCACATTGCCAGAGTCCGGAACGACCGCAGCGATCAGTTCAGCGGCCTGATCGGACTGGTCGTCATGATCGGGTTCGGGCTGTATCTGCTCGTGCCGAATTTGTTCTCCGCCGGATCCATGGCCTCCGTCTCCTATTTTCTCTTTGTCGTCTGGGCGGTTCTGGGGTTCATTTATTTCAGGATCATCCTTGAAAAGGACCAGATGAAGCATTTCGGAAACTCGACCATCGTCTGGATCGCGCTTCTGTCTCTGATTCTCTTCGTCTCTCTGGTGTGGATGAACCAGTCCATGATGAATGCCGCAACAAATTCCATGGACCATCTCCGGTCCGTCTATTCCGCCTCCGGCATCACGGACAGCGGCATGATCGAGGCAGAGCTGACTGCCATCCGCTTTTCCAGCGCCCGAAGCGCCGTCTCCGTCATGGTCCTGTTCGGCATTGCCCTGGGCATCCTGCTGAACAACTACTCTCTGATCAGCCGGCGCGCACGGGAGAGCGAAGCCGCTCTCGGAAGAATCCGCGACATCGCCAATACGGATCCGCTGACCGGCGTGAAAAGCAAACATGCATATACAGATTTCGAAGAAAAAGGGGATCAGAAAATATCCTCCGGCGAGGCTGACCCATTCGCACTCGTCGTCTGCGATGTAAACGGACTGAAACATGTAAACGACACATACGGGCACAAAGCCGGAGATGAATACATCCGCAGTGCCAGTGCCCTGATCTGCGAAATCTTCCAGCACAGTCCCGTATTCCGTACCGGCGGCGACGAATTCGTCGTATTTCTGAAAGGACGCGACTTCGAAGCCCGCCAGGAACTGATGGACGAACTGCATGACAAATCTGTTTCCCATATCCCGAGCGGAGAAGTTGTCGTCGCAGCCGGCCTGTCCGAATATGCCAAAGCCAGTGATACAGCCGTCCATCAGGTATTTGAACGCGCCGACGCCCGGATGTACGCAGAAAAACAGCGGCTGAAGGATCTCGGATCCCTCACCCGCTGACGTTTCACAGCTTCTTCACAAGCTTCAGAATATTTCTTCCGTCCCTGTAATCGTAGATGACATCGTCCATGAACTTCTTGGTCATGAAGATCCCGAGACCGCCGACCGCCCGCTGCCCGGCGTCCAGCGTAATGTCCGGATCTTCCTTCGCCAACGGATTATAGGGAACCCCGTGATCCATAAACGTAATGTACAACGTCGCCGGGTTCTCGGAAGTCTCGACCCGTATGGTCACCCGGCCGGTTCCCGGCGCATAGGCATAAGAGGCGATATTGATGAAAATCTCTTCCACTGCCACCCCGATCTGCATGCGCTTGCCGGCCGGACAGTCGGAAGCCTCCAGGAAAGAATCCACAAAATCCTGCACTCTGGAGAGGTTCTGCTCCACTGCCTCAACATCGATTTCATTCATGTTTTTCGATTTCCCCCGATATTCCAGGCAAAGCATCGTCATATCATCAAACTGCTCTGCATTCTTTACAAATTGATCCACCGAACGTTTTACGCTCTCTACGGTCTGCTTCGGCCCCGCATCCGGATCGGCATTTAACGCTGCAACCATCCGGTCCGTCCCATACATGTCCTCCGAAGCGTTCGTGGCTTCGGGTACGCCGTCTGTATAGAGAAACAGCTTTGATCCGGGCTGCAGCTGAAGCTCGTATTCTCTGTACCGGATCCCTTCCATCCCGCCGATCACGAAGCCATGCCGGTCTTTGTACAGCTCGTAAGATCCGTCCGCATTCTTCAGCACCGGATACTCATGCCCCGCATTGGCAGCCGTCAGCTTTCCTGTGGAAATTTCCAGTATGCCCAGCCAGACCGTTACGAACATTTCCTCCCGGTTGCCGGAGCAGATGGCCGCATTGGTATCGGTCAGGATCTGTTCCGGTGTCTTTCCCATCATGGCATTGTTCGCAAGAATCGTCCTGGACGCCATCATAAAGAGTGCCGCGGGAATCCCCTTGCCGGATACGTCCGCCATCAGCAGGCACAGATGGTCATCGTCGACCAGGAAGAAATCGTAAAAATCTCCGCCGACCTCCCTTGCCGGGTCCATGACCGCATAGAGATCGAATTCGTGCCTCAGCGGGAACGGCGGGAAAACGCCGGGCAGCACGGCTTCCTGAATCCCTGCGGCCAGGGAAAGCTCCGTGTTGATTCGTTCTTTCTCGGCCGTAATCTGCCGGATGTTCTCCACATAGCTCTGGATCTGCTCCTCCATCTGGTCGATGGATCCTGCCAGATGTCCGATCTCGTCAATGTTTGGGATCTGCTCCCTGAGCTTTTTATCATTCGCTGCATTCTCCCGGGAAAACCGGACCGCTTCCTTTGTAATCAGCTTCACAGGCCGCAGAACCGTCCGGTTCAGGAATACACTCTCACCGAATATGACAAGAATCAGGAGAAACAGCAGTGTCACAGCAATCCGGGACAGATAACTTTTGCGCGCTTTCGCCAGCACATCGATCTGGCGCTGTACCGCAAGAAGAGCTTTTGTCTCACCGTCTTTCCCCCGCAGCGGGATCAGCGCAGTGATGTGGGATTCGGTTTCGATATAGCCTCTGTCGCGAACGACCAGTTCCCTCTCCGCATCGGTTTCATACAGCGCACGGTATTTCCTGCGGTAATCATCATTCGTCGTTTCGCGGACATACCCGAATTCGTAGATCTCATACGGCTGGTCATGATCCATCGTAGCAAACAGAAATGTGATATGTCCATAGTCGGAGCGGTCCGGAACAATCACATAAACAAAGGTGACTTCTGTCAAGTTGCAGATCTGATCGAGCCGCTTCCATACCTCCTGATATTCTGTGGTCTTTCCGCCGCTGACGGTATAATTTTCAATGCGGTCTGCGTCAACAAACTGCGCTGCCATCTCCGCTGTCAGAAACGCGCCTTCAGCATATTGGTCCATCATCGCATCTGTCAGTCCGTAATACCCGATGATGCTGACGATGACGGAAAACAGCACCAGCAAAAGTACAATGCCGCCGATACTTTTCAGCGCGACATGTTCCCTAACTTTCCTCATTCGTTGCTCCTGTTTCCGTAATCTGCCTCCGGCAGCCGTATCATTCGATCGTCAGGATATCCGAGAAGCCGGTCACCTCGAAAATTTCCATGATCGTCTCGCCGACGTTTACGACTTTCATCTCCCCCTGCTGATTCATTTTCTTCTGCGCGGTAAGCAGGACGCGCAGGCCCGCGGAAGAGATATATTCCAGCTTTCCGAAATCGAGTGTCAGCGAAGTGACTCCGTCCAGGGAATTTTTCAGCTCCTCTTCCAGTTCCGGTGCCGTCGACGTATCCAGGCGTCCCTCCAGAGCAACTGTCAGAGCATCGTTTTCATTCGTCTTGTTGATTGTCAGCATGTTTCTTCCTCCTTCTAAGCGAAAACACATCGCCTCGATTCTGCGGCACATGTTTTCTTCTCCCAACAACAGTATATTATCATAATATGCGGCTCGTGAAAACCGTCACACGCTTTCAGATGGATACCTTTTCCACTTTCTGGTGTTTTCTCTGCTGCATGGTCATATGCAGCGGATCCGGTTCCCCGATCACAAGCGTCTCACCGTTCTCTACCGCCGCGTCATGCAGCGGCCCGGAATTCATATCCGCGATTACAAGCGCTGCGAACCGGTCATAGTTGTCCTCGTCGATGACAGCGAAATGATATTTCATGCGGTACCAGTGGGACGGATCATAGCCCATCTCACCGATATACAGACGGTCCGCCGTATCCGCCACATCGTCCACGTCCGCCGGCCTTCCGGTCTTCCCGCTGCGGTTTTCGCAGAACAGAAGCGCGTATACCTTCAGGATTCTCTCCCGGACCGTTTCCTCCCGTCCGTCGGTATTTTTCCTGCCCGTCGGACTGTCCATGACCTGATAGTAATAGTTCTGTGCCTCTTCGCTCTCCTCAAAACGGAGGATCGCATCATAAAACCTTCGTTCCTTCCACAGGGCTGAATGTTTCATCCTTTCCGCCTCCGTTCCTTATTCATCTCCATATAATGCATAACTGATCTCATCCAGCTCTGCATGATAGTATTCCGGCCAGTCGTACTGGTTCATGTAGTCACCCGTATACTGGTACCGGGATTCCTTTTTCTTTTCCAGCCAGTCATACAAGTCGCATTCGACCCGGTCCTTTGCAATCGCCATGCTTCCCCGCTGTTTCAGGATAATCCCTTCCAGTTTCAGGCGCCGGAAGGTATTCTGGAGATCCTGCCGCAGATTGGACAGATACGACGACTTCTTTTCCGGGTCTCCGTCGTCTTCCCACAGGCAGGCGATGATTTCCCCGTTTGTCGTCTGCGCGCCGCGGTTATTTACAAGCACAGCCAGCATCTCCTTTGTCCGGTTGTACTTAAACGCCGCGGGCTTTCCGTCCACAAAAAACTCGAAATTTCCAAAGGTCTGAATGAACACCCGATGACTCTGCACTCTGTCCGGATGGAACCGAAGCGAGGCAAGCTCCTCCTTCACCAGCTCTTTCGAGGCCGGCTTGAGCAGATACCCGCTGGAACGAAGCGCCATGATCTCGCACCCGTATTCTCTGTGTTCCGAAAGGAAAATCAGATTGATGAACGGATTCAGATCCCGAAGATACCTTCCCAGATCCATCCCGGACAGTTCCGGCATACGGATGTCCAGAAATGCGACATCAATCCGCTCCTCACGCGCCAGCGCCAGAGCCGAGAGCGCACTGTCAAAGCATTGCACCCCCTCCTCCGGCATCAGATCGTTCACGATCTTCCCGATTGCCGCGAGGGATTTTTCATCATCATCTACCGCTATTATTTTCATCTCGCTCCGTCATTTCAAATACAAGTATGCAGGACGACTGCGGACAGAAGCCCCGGCAGAAACCAACGGAAAATATTCAGCAGGGCGCCGATCAGCAGAAACTGAATCCCGTTTCGCCGCACCGCGTCATAAGAAGTCCGGTTTCCCCCCAGTCCGAAGCCCATGTAAATCATGAAGACCGACGGTCCGAATGCGCACAGTCCCAGAATCACATTGCCGAACTGCATCAGCCCCGGGCTCGCATATCCTGCTTCCATCGCCTCTTCCATCACATGAACGGTCGGAAGACCGATAATTGCAATCGCCTTCAGCAGCTCAAACTCTCCAAACCGGGTCAGCGGCTGTTTTACGGCTTTCGGTTGTGTCTCCAATTCTGCCACTCGTCTCCACAGGTTGCAAAAGCGCTGCATACACAGTGTCTGAAACGCTGATGACTCAGTGCATCCTTAAAATAGAACAGCGCCGGCGTTACAGGATTCATAACGCATCTATACTATAATAATCCACCGGCAACTGGCTGTCAATGAACCGGCCGAACCAGCGCCGGTCTTCAGCGCTTGTCCTTGTCGATGAATTCCAGCGTGAT
>CACXHD010000095.1 GCA_902767335.1 uncultured Lachnospiraceae bacterium | reverse complement strand
GATTTGCCAAGGAAATATGCGGCTTTAGCCGCGCAAATCCGGCGCAGCAAACGAGCAAAGTAAAGATTACTTTGTCGTTTGCTATATTTTCGCAGCCGTGTCCGCCAGTTACTCTCCCTCCATATGTCCGTCGCGGTACATGGAAAACTGATCCATCGGATACCGTTTCAGGTTTTCCAGAACATTTCTGCCGTCTGCCTTCTGCAGCAGAGATTTTCGGGCGCGCAGAACTTCGTTTTCCGCCCGGTGTTTGGAAGGGCCTCCGATGCAGCCGCCGGGGCACATCATGCCTTCGATGAAGTCTTCTTCCAGTTTCCCGGCCTTCAGGAGCGTGAGTGCCTTTTTGCATTCGGCGCCTCCCGTGCAGGTCAGCAGGCGGATCCCGGATGTATCTTCTCCCATCTCCCGCATCACTTCGAGCACAGCATCGGCCACGCCGCCGGTGCCTGCAAAATTCTTTCCGAAGAGAGAGGCTTCCTGATAGTCTTTGTCTTCCTTGACAGGCACAACCTCGACATCTCTGGAATCCATCAGTGCGACAATTTCACCGTAGGTCACCGCAAAGTCGACATTGTCGGCGATGAACTCATTCAGCGTTTCTCCCTTCTTTGCGATGCAGGGGCCGACAAAGACCGTTACACAGTCCGGATCCAGCGCTTTGAGGTAGCGGTTCACCGCAACCATCGGCGAAACCGTCGTGGATTTGTTCTTTTCATACTGTTCCGGATAAAAATGACGCAGCATGGAGATAAACGCCGGGCAGCAGGAGGTTGTCATCTTCTTCCCTTCCTTCTTCGCCTCGATCCACTCTTTCGCCTCATAAGCCGCGGTCATGTCTCCGCCAAGGCCCACTTCCACCATATCCGCAAAACCGGTTTTTATGAGTGCCTGACGGATGGCTCCCATCGTAATGTCTTTTCCGAACTGTCCCTCCGTCGCCGGAGCGCACATCGCAATCACACGTTTTCCTTCCTTGATGGCCTTTATGATATCCACAAGGAAAATCTTTGACCCGATTGCACCGAACGGACAGTTATGAATGCAGTGTCCGCAGTGGATGCATTTCTCTTCGTCGATGACGCACAGTCCGTATTCATCATAGCGGATCGCATCGACCGGACAGGATTTCTTACAGGGACGCTCAAGATGTACAATCGCCCCAAAGGGACAGGATTTCGCACACATACCGCATTCCCTGCATTTATCGGTATCGATATACATCTTGGTGCTGCCGGGCGTAATCGCCTGAAAATGGCAGGCGTTGAGGCAGGCTTTGCCAAGGCAGAATCTGCAGCTGTCTGTAACCGTGTAAGAAGAAATCGGACAATCATCGCAGGCCGCGCGGATGACCTGAACGACATTCTTTCCGGTAAAACCGGCGGAAGAGTTCAGGCCGGAGGCAAGGCGGATCCGTTCACGGACAATCTCCCGCTCCTTATAGACACAGCAGCGGTATTCCGGTTTCGGTCCCGGGCTGATCTGCAGCACGAGCTGTTCCCGGTGCTCATGGTCCAGCTGGTCCTCCCATGCCATCCTGCACACTTCTCTCATAATACGGTGTTTCAGATCTACGATGCCCTTGTCATTTGTGACCATAATGTTGTCCTCTCATTCGCTGTTATATCTGCATTCCATATCCGACAGGTCTTCTTTTATTATGTCTGAAATCGCCTGTTTTTTCAATTGTAAAAAATTAGGAGCTCGGGAAAATCATACAGCAGAATCGGGCGGCAGCCACCGCTGGTTCAGAGCATTACCTGATGGCATGAACCCCTGAATCAGAAACATTTTTCGAATTCCTTTGAGACAAGCCTCGCACAGACTGCCTGTGTGTAAGGACAGCACGCCGGTTTACAATGTCAGCCGTCAGGTCCCCTGCATTTCATAAGCAAACAATTTCCGACATGGAACGTAGCTGAGATGAACGTTTACTGAGATTTAAAGCCCGGGGTAAGAGCGTGTCGTCTATGCGCGAATATCCCGGGCTCTTATATCGAAGTTAACGGTCAGCTCAGCGGAGTGGGTCGGGTTTGCTTATGAAATGCAGGGGGCCTGACGGCGTCCGTCCCGCGCAGAAATACCACCATATGGTGGCATTTCCCGGCTTTTTGAAAATCTTCTGTTATCATACCTCGTAAGAGGTGATATCATGTTTTTGCGCAGGATTGGTGACTTGAGAGAAGATCATGATTTAACCCAACAGGAAGTCGCGAATTACCTCGGCTGCAATCGTGAAGTTTACCGGCGTTACGAGAAGGGAGAACGTGAAATCCCCTCATGGGCTTTGACGAAGCTCTGCCGGCTCTACCACTGCTCATCGGATTATCTGCTGGAGCTGACGGATCTGAAGGAGCCCATTGAAGTATTGATTGAAACCGGACGTTTGAAGCCGCTGCCGTGATACGGCAGGAAGATGCTGTTCTTTTCCTGGAACGGGTATTCACAGCATTGAAAGGAAGCATTGAAAAAGAGGCCGCTTGAGCCTCTTTATTTTCTTTTCCCTGGCTCAATTTTATTGGCATATACCCATTTCCACAGAGCCGGTATGGTTGTACAGATATATTCACAGTCCTCCGGGATGTCCCGGGAATGCTTCATATAATAAGCATGCCGCCGGAACAGCCAGTAGTAGGGATCGCCCGTGACCGCCGGAATCTTCCATCGTCTGCCTGTCAGCTCCCTGTCGAAGACCTCCTGAAGCCGGAGTTCATAGGCGATATGGGAAGGGCTGTTATAGCAGAATTCCGGATTGTGCGGGCGGGTAAAGGAATCCGTGACATAATGGAATATCTTCCCTGTCCGATACCACCAGAGCGGAGTGTTCCGGTACGGCCGGCGGAAGAAGCGCTCAATCTTCCTCCGCTGTGCCTTAAAGCTGTGCCCGTGAGAGAAAAACTGTGACCTCGGGCCGAGATACGTCAGGCGGTTATAGTCCGGCAGAATATTCCCGAGCAGGAACAGATTCCTCTGCCAGGTTTTTATACCGCTGTTTCTGGTTATATATGTTGTGAGAAAAAAATGATCTTCGGTCCGCATCTTATTCGAATTCTTCCGCCGTCTGGGTTTCGACGATTTCGGAACAGAACGGTTCAAACGCCGCCTTCACATCCTCCATGTCCAGTCCCAGCGCTTCTGCTGTCTGTGTATTTACTGTAGCAATACCGTTTTCAAAGGTCTGTACCGGTGTTGCCGCCGGATCCGCCCCGGAGAGCACTTCCGCCACCATTTCTCCGGTAGCCTGTCCCAGGATCTTATAGTTGACGCCGAAGCCGCAGAACGCTCCATTCAGCGCAAAGGAATCCGCTCCGCAGTAATGCGGTATTCCGGCCTCTGCAAATTTCTCGAAAATCGCCAGCTCCGCATTCATGACCGTATTGTCCGTGGGGGTAAACACAGCGTCAACGCCTTCCGCCACCAGTACATCCGCGGCCGTGGAAACTTCATCGTTGTTTGTGCCGGTCTTCTCGATATATTTGATCCCCTTCTCATCCAGATATGCCTTGGCGTCGGCAATCGGCTGTGCGGAAGAGTCCTCGCTCTTCGAATACAGAAGTCCGATGTAATCCGCGTCCGGATCAAGGGCAAAGATCAGATTCATAATGGAATCGGTATTCAGCGCATCCGAAGTACCGGTAATATTCATTCCCGGCGCTTCCATCGACTCCGCCAGGCCCGCGCCGACCGGATCTCCCACGGCCGAAAAAACAATCGGGATATCCGTTTCCTCCGTCGCCGCCTGCATCACCTGCGCCGCCGGCGTAGCAATGGCAACAATCACATCCACATTGTCCGCCACCAGGGAAGCCGCGATCTGGTTCAGGACCGTCCCGTCTCCTTCTCCGTTGTACGTATAATCTGCATAATTATAAACGACGCCGTCCGTCTCCTCCGACAGCTGGTCCAGCTTTGCATCAATATTGTCTTCAATCTGATTCAGTGAGGCGTGATCCATGAACTTCACGACGCCTACTTTATACTCCGTATCCTCAGCGGCCGCATTACATGCAAGCGCACATCCGATCGCAGTCGCAAAGACCATTGTTGCAGCAGCTTTTTTCCGCATTGTTCTCATTTTTCAGTTCCTACCTTTCATTCCTATAAAACCTTCACAATGACGATTTGTCGCATTGATGTAGCAAAGTATACCACACCCTTTCCGGAAATGCTACAGGAATTCGAAATTAAATTTATTACAATCGCCTTGTTTTTTGTAAAGAAATATGTAATAATATTGAAGATTTTATGGTTTTTAAGGAGTTTTTCATGATCAAGCATACTCAACGTTCCGATACGCTTTCCAACATTCTGCACCGTTTTCTGTTTGTCACAGTCTTTTTCCTTCTGATCGTTTTTGCTGGAAAGAAACCGGCCTATGCCGCGAAGAAGGATCCCCAGGTTCTGAAAAACGCGACCCGTCTTTCCGCCACCTCCTATAAGATTGTAAAAAAGAACAAAAAGCTGATTCTGAAAAAGAGCGGAAAAGCCGTTACATTAAAGAACTACTGGTTCCGCTACAAGGATCATTATTATTACATCAATAAAAAGGGATATATCCAGACAGGGGCCTTCAAATATCAGGGTTTCTCCTACCGGGCAAGATCCAGCGGTTCCCTTTACGTCAGTTATCTCTATGACTCCGGTTCGCATTATTATTACTACGGCAAAACCGGCGCCATGGTCACGTCCGAATGGGTCACGCTGTCCTCCGGAAAACGTTATTTCCTCAAGAACGGCCGGATGGCCTGCAATCAGTGGGTCGGTACGTATTTTGTCGACTGGAACGGAAAGATTGTCTCCGGGCTGACCCGTAAAAAAGGATCCGGAAACAGCTATAAAGAAGTGAGTGTCGTTTCAAACAGCGATCATCTGATCGTCATCGGCGCTTCCCGGGTTGTGGATATGAAGGAAGCGGTTGCGGCATCTTCTACATATTCCTATTATTCGTCCTATGTAACCTACATTGCCGCAGACGGCAAACGGCTGAGCTGGTTCAAGGCAAGCGCTCTGCCGATGCTGAAGGTCTACATGAAAATGTATCCCAAAAGCACCATCGTTGTGCAGCTCGGAAACAATGATCTGAGCAAGGGAAGCTCTTTCTATCACAATTACTGGAATGCATACAAAAAGCTTTTAAAGACCTATCCGAATAATAAAATCTATTTTATGGATATTCTTCCCGCGGACGCTTCCACCAAGCGCGAGCGGAATCAGAAGGCAGCCGCTTTCAACAGCCAGCTGAAGAGCCGCTTCCCTTCCAATTATATCGGCGCATTTAATTATCTGATGAGCGTGGGTTATACGACCACGGACGGGATCCACTATAATGCGCAGACCAGCCTGACAATCTTCGATTACATTCTCCGGCAGATCGGTTGGATCAGCCGTTCCTACATCAACTGAAAACACTGCTTATTCCGTTTTCAGCAGCAATCGCAGACAAGCCTTGGCGTCCTCCATGTGATTCGTGGAAGGCAGGATCCCGATGACCGGATTTTCGATGGTTTTCGTCACACTGCCGAGGATGCTGTTTTCCGGAATCCGGACTCCGTACGGAAGGATCTCACCGGTCCCGACCGCGGCATCCGGTTCCGTCTCATCTTCCAGTTCATCATTGTAGCCTGCTGTATACAGCAGGCTCTTTTCATGCTCTTCCAGCTCTTCCCGGCTCAGCACTTCCTCCAGATTCAGAAGGACGCCTCTTCCGGCCTGCTCCGCGAAGACATCTTCGGAGGCGAGGATCAGATCGATCTGTCCCGCGGCGGCATAGGTCTGGAACCGCATCATATCCGAATACCGGTCGAGATCGAACGGAAACTCAATGTTCGCACTGTCCCGGGAAGAAAGATCGGCGTCTTCGGCCGCCTCTGCCTCTTTCTGATAAAACTCCGTCAGCCGGTTCTCCAGATCCTCACTCGTCTCCTCGTCCAGAACAGCATTTATGAGCGCGATATAAATCCAGGGCTGTTTTACCGGCCGCGTCATCGTCCGGACAGTGTAGATCACACCGGCGGCAACGGCAAGCACCACCAGCGCCGGCAGCAGATAATAGTCCTTCAGAAATCCAAGCTTTTCACCAAAAGACATGTCACGAAGCCGCTCCCGGTCCGGCCGTTCATCCCGTTTCTGATACAGCAGGGCATCTTCGTCAAGAGCCGTTTTCTTCATCTGTGTTCCTCCTGCAGGTACTGCTCTAAGGAGCTGTATAATCGTTTATGAAAGCGGAGCGCGTCCGGCTTCCCCTGTGTATTTCCGAACTTCTTCAGTCCATATCTGAGGAAACAAAGATTTGGATCCATGCTTTCTCAGGTGTCTGGATATACAGCGACCACATCCGCCATGCGGATGGTTGTCGTCGGATCCGGCCGGATCGTTTTCTCTCCCCGGTGAATCAATGCGATTATTTTTCCATATTCGTTCCGGATATCCTCCACATCCCGTCCGATCCAGGCACTGTCGATGTCAATGACAATCGTCTGCAGATGAAAGGTGTCCGTGCCGCTTCCGGTCTCGCTCTGGATCCGGGTATAATGCTCCACAAAGCCCGCGGAAATAATACCGGTTGGAATGGCCACGGCCCCGACGCCGAGAAATGCAATCACGATCGCCAGGGCCTTTCCCACCGGCGTCACCGGATAGATATCCCCGTAGCCCACCGTCAGAAGCGTGGATACGCTCCACCAGATTCCCGAAAACCCATTGCGGAACACCTCCGGCTGCGCATCGTGTTCCGCGCTGTACATAAACAGGGACGCCGACAGCATCAGAACGGAAATGATAAAGATGGAGGAAACCAGCTGATTGCGTTTTTCATACAGGACTCCTTTAATGACATTAAAGGAATCGTAGGTTGCATTGATGCGGAACAGATGGAAAATCCGCACCACCCGAAGCATGCGGAAGGCCACGAATCCGGACAGATACGCAAAGGGCAGGATGGTCAGAAGCTCCACGATGCCGTCAAAGGAGAGGCAGAACATACCGGCCGCCTGCCAGAAGCCCTTCCCCTGGAACAGATACTGCGCAGTCCAGATCCGCAGCAGATACTCGAGGACAAAGAAAGCGATGGTAATCATCTCAATGCCCTGAAAAACCGGCGTGAACGCATCCAGCTCATCGAAGGTCTGACAGAACAGTGTAAAAATGTTCAGCAGAATATTCACAACAAGAAGCAGGTCATAGGACCTGCTGAGTGTGTCCGACCGGTTTCCGATCTGAATGATGTCAAAAATCCGGCGCCTGCTCATCCGGAATCCTCCCCATACTGCCCGAAAGTCCTCCGGCAGAGTCAAACCACTCTGCCGGAGGACCGGAAATCATTACACGATTATTTACACCCTCGCGGAGCATTTCTCGTAAACGATTCTTTTAATTCGTTTACGATATACTCCTTTTTTACATCAGCTGACGGAACATGTCAATGACCTGCTCCTTGGTCGCCTCACGCGGATTGCCCGGATAGCAGGCGTCCGCCAGTGCATCCGCCGCCAGAATCTCGAGGTCCTCTTCGCGGATTTTTTCGTTCTTCGCCGGGATGCCAACATCCTCGGAGAGCTGCTTGACTGCATCGATCGCTGCCTGACGGTACTCTTCCTGTGTCATGGAGTCAACGCCTTTCACGCCCATGGCTCTGGCGATCTCACGGTACCGTTCTCCGCAGTAATCACGGTTGAATTCCAGTGCAATCGGAAGGAGCATTGCACAGGCCACGCCGTGCGGTGTGTCATAATGAGCGCTCAGCGTATGTGCCATCGCATGGTCGATGCCCAGTCCGACATTGGAGAAGCCCATGCCTGCGATATACTGTGCCAGAGCCATTCCCTTTCTTCCCTCCGGCTCGTTTGCCACCGCGCCTCTGAGGTTCTCGGAGATCAGGCGGATCGCTTCCAGATGGAACATATCGGTCAGCTCCCAGGCAGCTCTCGTGGTATAGCCTTCAATGGCATGGGTCAGTGCATCCATACCGGTAGCAGCCGTCAGACCCTTGGGCATGGAAGACATCATATCCGGATCCACAACTGCGATGGCCGGGATATCATTGGTGTCCACACACACAAATTTTCTCTGTTTCTCGACATCCGTGATCACATAGTTGATCGTCACTTCGGCCGCCGTTCCGGCTGTCGTGGGAACCGCAATCGTCGGAACCGCATGATTTTTCGTGGGAGCAACGCCTTCCAGAGAACGCACATCCTCAAACTCCGGATTGGTGATAATCACGCCGATGGCCTTTGCCGTATCCATGGAGGAACCGCCGCCGATGGCAACGATCGCATCCGCCCCGCTCTCCTTAAAAGCTGCTACGCCTTCCTGTACGTTTTCAATTGTAGGATTGGGTTTGATTTTGGAATATACCGTGTATGCAATCCCCGCTGCATCCAGCAGATCGGTCACCTTGGCCGTCACGCCGAAACGGATCAGATCCGGGTCAGAGGTCACAAAAATATGCTTATAACCGCCTCTTTGAATCTCGGGGACGATTTCCTTAATCGCTCCTGCTCCATGATAGGAAATGTTATTCAGTACGATTCTGTCTGCCATTGTTTAACTCCTTTCACAAGTCTGTTTGCAATTCAAAAACCATTGTATCATATTCCCGGACCAGATACCAAAACTTTCTCTGATTCGTTGTTGCTATTCACTACGGCTTTGTCAGCTGGTCGACCAGCCCTTTACTTATTTTCCGGAGCGTCATACCGGCGGATCGGGAAGGATCTGCCGACGCATTCCCGGCCCTCCTTCAGATCTTTGAAAAGTCCTCCCCGGATCATCTGGACCAGCAGATTTCCGACCGCGGTCGCTTCGGACGGTCCGGCGAAAACGGTCCGCCCCGTATACTTCGCCGTAATCTCATTCAGATATTCCGCATTGGAACCGCCGCCGACCACATAGATCGCCTCGTAGTGTTTTCCGGTTCTCTGCTCGATCTGACGGATCGTATCGCCGTAGCATTTGCCGAGACTGTTGTAAATCACCGCTGCAATTTCCCACGGAGTCTCCGGGACTTGCTGGCCGCTTACGCGGCAGTATTCCTTCACTGCCCCGATCATGCTTTCCGGTGCGAGAAACAGATCATCGTTGCAGTCTACGATGGAAGAAATGTCCTGTTTTGCGGCCATCTCGCAGATCCGTGCGAAGGAGTATTCTTCCTGGAATTCCTTCCGAACCGACTGGATCATCCACAGGCCCATGATGTTCTTCAGATACCGGAACCGGAAATCGACGCCGCCTTCGTTGGTCAGATTCAGCACCCGGCTCTCTTCGGAGCAGTCCGCCGCGGGAAGCTCGGTTCCCATCAATGACCAGGTGCCGGAGCTGATATACAAAGCATCATCCTCCCGGGTCGGGATCGCAGCCACGGCAGATCCGGTGTCATGGGTTGCGGGAAGGACGACCTGGCAGTCAAATCCGACCGCTTCCCGGATGTTCTCTGTGAGGTTCCCGAGGATGGTCCCCGGCATCCGGACCGGCTGGAATATCTGCTCCGGCAGACCCAGCATGCGGATCAGTTCATAATCCCAGTCGTTTGTAACCGGGCTGACCAGCTGCGTCGTCGTCGCATTTGTATACTCCGTGCATTTCTGCCCGGTCAGCAGGTAATGGAAATAATCCGGAATCATCAGCAGGCTTTCCGCCCCCTCGAGCAGCTCCGGCTCCTGAAGGCGGGATGCGCTCAGCTGATAAATGGTGTTAATCAGAAGCTTCTGGATCCCCGTCCGGGCGTACAGCTCTTCCGGCGGAAGGATTCTGCTCACCGCTTCGTCCATGCCCTGCGTACGGTTGTCCCGATAGCCGTAGGTTCTGCCCAGGATCCGCTCCTCCCGGTCCAGAAGGACATAATCGACCGCCCAAGTGTCAATTCCCATGCTGGCCGGAATCTTCCCCGCCTCACGGCAGCGCTTCATACCCTCCAGAATATGCCGGAACAGTTCCTCCACATCCCAGACCAGGTGTCCGTCTTCTTTTTTCATTCCGTTCGGAAAACGGTAGATTTCCTCCAGACGGATCTTTCCGTCCTCCATCCATCCTAGAATATGCCTGCCGCTGGATGCCCCGATGTCAACTGCAAGATAATAGGTATTCATTGTCTGCCTCCCGCTGTATCGTACCTCATGTTCTTATCCTCATTATATCCCCGGGGAAGGTCCTTTGGAAGGTCCCCTTCTTCAAAACACAGGGACCTGAATTGCACACTCTTCCGGCCCATGTTATACTGTAAATGCAGTGCCGGCTTTCTTCCGGGACTGCAAAACCCTTCATTCGTTTGCGTATTTCAGGAGGATGTATGAGAAAAGAACTGCTGGACCGTCTTAAGATGGTCACTGCGGAGGAGCAGGCCATCCTCCGGGGTCGGAAAAAGGTCAATCAGGAGCTGTATACTTCACGCAGAGATTTCATCATCGACAGCCGTCTTCTGCTCCAGAAAGGACAGCTCATCCAGGTCCGCCCCCACACCCGCTTTGTCCATTTTCCGAAGCATCGGCACAATTATGTGGAAATGGTCTATATGTGCTGCGGCAGCACAACCCACATCATCAACGGAACCGACCGGATTACGCTCTTCGAAGGCGATCTGCTCTTCCTGAACCAGCATGCCACACAGGAGATCCTTCCTGCCGCGGTCGACGACATCGCTGTCAATTTCATCCTGCTCCCGGAGTTTTTCGACCGGACGCTGGTCATGCTGGAGCGGGAGAATGTCCTGCGGGACTTTCTGGTCTCCTCTCTGTCGACGGATTCCACCCGGTCCGCATATCTGCATTTCCGGGCAAAGGATATCGTCCCGGTCCAGAATCTCATCGAAAACCTGATCTGGACGCAGTTCTCCGGAAAATCCGGTACGAATACGCTGTCTCAGCTGACCATGGGGCTGATCTTTATGAATCTCTCCCAGTTTTCGGAAAGCATCAATCAGAATGACCCGAACCAGTATGAGCAGAGCCTCGTTTTCTCCGTGCTCAAATACATCGAGTCCCACTATAAAAGCGGCACCCTCTCTGAAATCAGCGCAGAATTAAAGCAGCCGGACTATTATGTCAGCCGGCTGCTCAAAAAATACACAAAGTCAAATTTTAAGGATCTGCTCCAGCAGAGAAAGCTTCAGCAGGCACAGTGGCTGCTGACCCAGACGTCTCTCCCGGTCGACGCGGTCCTGACCGCCATCGGATACAGCAACAGCAGTTATTTCTACCGCTGCTTCCGGAGTAAATACGGCATGTCGCCGACACAGTACCGCCAGGTATACGGAATCACCGCCCCGCCGGAATCACAGCCCGGACCGGACCAGCAATAACTGCTCTCCGGTCCGGTCCCCGGCCGAAGGGATCAGCCGACGAAGTTTCTCAGATATCTGGCACTGAGAACCACGGCACGCTTCGCATCGTCGATGCTTCCCTCAAATGCCTTGTCCTCGACTTCGATGACGCTGTTTCCGTTGTATCCGATATCGGTCAGCGCGGAAACATATTTGCCCCAGTCGACATCGCCCAGACCCGGCAGCTTCGGAGACATGTACTCCAGCGGATACGCCATGACACCGACATCCGCCAGCTTGTCCGCATAGAGCTTGATGTCTTTGTAATGTACATGGAAGATCTTGTCTTTGAATTCGTAGATCGGTTTAATGTAATCAATCTGCTGCCATACGAAATGGCTGGGATCGTAATTGATGCCGAGGTAATCGCTCTGCAGCAGGTCGAACACCTTTCTCCAGTTTGCGGGAGAGGTCATCAGGTTCTGTCCGCCGGGCCACTCATCCTTCGTAAACCACATCGGGCAGTTCTCGATCGCGATACGCACGCCTTTTTCCTTCGCATGCTCAAGGATCGGCGGCCATACTTCCTTCACCAGCTCCAGATTCTCTTCCACATTCTTCTTCGGGTCACGGCCGAGGAAGGTCGTAACCATGTTGACGCCCAGCATGGCGGACGCGTCAATCAGCGCATGAATATGATCAATGTAGGTCTTTCTCTTGTCCAGATCCGGATCCATGGTATTCGGATAATAACCGAGAGAAGAAATCTCCACACCCTTTTCGGCACAGTAATCGTTGATTTCCTTCGTCTTCCCGGGCGTCAGTGCTTCCGCATCGATATGGCAGACGCCTGCATAGCGGCGCTTTGCTCCGCCCGAAGCCGGCCAGCAGGCCACTTCCAGACACTCCAGTTTGTTTTCCGCAGCGAAGTCTACGACCTCTTTAAACTCCATACCGTCTAAAATTGCTGTTAAAAGTCCGAATTTCATACGCATCTCCTTTTTGAATACAAACGACAGAATCCATGGTTCCGATTATGGGAACATTATACTCGATCTGTTTCCGTAATTCTGTAAAAGAACCGGCCACATTTCCATTCTTTTTTTACCAGTTCCAAACGAACCGCGCGAAAAGGTCAAAAAACATCGGCTGATTCTAGACCTGGGAAAGAACCGGCAGCTTCTCCGCGGGATTCCCGCAAGAAAGTACGTACAGAGGCCTCAGCTCTCCGAGCGCGGTGCGCGATGCGCCTGCGCACGCGGCGAATCTCCCCGGCTGACCACAATCTCATAGCCAATCGCCTTCATCCTTCGTTCCAGACAGGCATGACATTCCGCCGCCTCATCGCCGGTACAGATCTTTCCGTCATACAGAAGGTACTTTCCCCGTACGCCCGAAGGAGACAGGTTCGGCATGATCACGTTTGCCCCGGCAAGGATCCCTTTTTCCCGTCCGCGCGGATCGATCGTGCCCAGTGCCGTCGTCGCAGGGATCAGCGCCTGGGGCAGCATCAGCCGCAGTATCCCGATCAGAAAGAGGGTCAGCTCCGCTGTTCCCGCCGTTCTGTCCCGGAAAGGGGTGTCTTTATGCGGGATAAAGGGGCCGATCCCGATCATGTCCGGCTGCAGCTCTTTCAGAAATTCCAGATCTGTAACGATATGGTCCGTCGTCTGGTACGGGGACTGCAGCATCATGCCGGCCCCGACTTGATAGCCGATCTGTTTCAGATCGCGAAGGCACGAGATCCGGTGTTCCCATGACATCTCGGGCGGGTGCAGTTTCCGATAGTGCTCCCGGTCCGCCGTCTCATGCCGCAGCAGGTACCGGTCTGCTCCGGCCTGCCGCAGCGCCAGATAATCCTCGTACGGCCGTTCGCCCACAGACAGTGTCAGTGCGCAGTCCGGCCATCGCTCTTTGATGGAGGAAACGATCCGGCGCAGCCGTTCCGTCGTAAAAAACGGGTCCTCCCCGCCCTGGAGCACAAAGGTGCGAAATCCAAGGTCATATCCGACCCGGCAGCAGTCAAGGATCTCATCCTCCGTCAGGCGGTAACGCTGCGCTGCCCGGTTGCCCCTCCGGATTCCGCAGTAATAACAGTCATTTTTGCAGTAATTGGTGAACTCAATCAGCCCGCGCAGATAAATACGTTTGCCGAAATGTTCCTGTTGTCGGATTCTCGCCTTTTCAAACAGATACTCCGCTGCCGCTTCGTTCCTGCCCTCAATCAGCTCCTTCAGTTCTTCTTTTCCTGCGGTGCCCTCTTCAAACAGGCGGTCGATGGTCTCATACGTCCCCGCCGCCCGGGCATCCTTTTCTTCTTTCATCCGCTCTCCTTCCGATTTCCCCGGAGATCCTCAACTCAGGACTTCGAATATGCGGTTTTTACCGTGAGTCCTTCTATTCTCCCGAGTTTTCCGGTCAATGCGCTGATTTCGTCGGAGGGCGCATCCACCGCCACGCTGATCAGAGATACATCTCTGGGCGGATACGGAATCCCCATCCTGCCGATGATATACGCGCGGTATTCATGGAGAAGCGCATTCAGCGCTTCCACACAGGAGCTGTCTTCGACGACAATCGCCATAACCGCCAGACGATTTTCCTGTTGCAGCTGTTCTGCCATTGCTGCCTCCTTTCCGGTCCTCAGGACCATCGTTCCTCCCTGCCGGCCAGTATTTCCAACGGAATAACCGCGGCATACTCTCCGGCCTCCATTTGTTCTCTCCATACGGCGATGTCCACGCCGAACAAAGACCGCATATGCTCCGCCGTCAGGATCCGGTCTGTTCTCCCGAACTGATAGATCCCTCCGCCAAACAGCAGAAGCGCCTTGTCGGATACCCGCAGTGCATGATCCGGGTAATGGGTATTTAAGATCACCGTCATGTTCTGTTCTGAGCACAGCCGCCGGATCAGATCCAGTACAACCAGCTGATTGCGGAAATCCAGTCCCGTCTCCGGTTCATCCAGAATCAGGTATTCCGGCTGTGCCGCCAATGCTCTTGCGATCAGCACCAGCTGCAGTTCTCCCCCGGAAAGCGTATTGCAGTCCTTTCCGGCCAGATGCGAAATTCCCGCAAGCTCCATCGCTTTTTCGGCAATTTCCCGGTCCCGTCTGCCCGGCATGGAGAAATCCCCCAGATAAGGGCTTCTCCCGAGAAGGACCATGTCCCGGGCGGAATAGGAAAATGCCTGTCTCTTCGCCTGGGGTACATAGGCAATCTTCTGCCAGAGTTTTCTTCCTCTCAGTTTCCGGATGTCCTCCCCGTCCAGCAGGGTCATCCCTTTCTCCCACGGGAGAAATCCCAGCAGGCAGCGGACAAGCGTGGTCTTTCCCACGCCGTTGGGGCCGAGGATCGCCACCGCCTCTCCCGGTTCCGCGGAAAACGAAATATCCCGGAGCAGTATTTTTTCCCGGTGATAGGAAAATGTTCCCGCACTGACTTCAATGCTCATTCTTTCAGCCCTCCACTCCGTCGCAGCAGCAGGATAAAGACCGGCGCGCCAATGACTGCCGTAAGGATGGATACCGGTATCTCCGCCGCATTCGCACAGCGGGCCAGCGTATCCACCAGAAGCATGAACAATGCCCCGCTCAGAATCGATGCGGGCACAACATAACGGTTGTCATTGCCGAACAGCATCCTGGAAATATGCGGAATCAGCAGGCCGACCCATCCGATCACACCGCAGACGGACACGACGGCAGCCGTGGTCATGGCGGCAGCGGCAATCACCAGTGCGCGCAGTCTTCGCAGGCTGATTCCCATGGATCTGGCTTCCTCGGGTGAAAGAGAAAGTACATTCAGGCGGAACCGCAGCAGAAAAATCAGGGCCAGCCCGCCCAGGATCAGCGGAAGCGAAAACAGCATGGAATTTCTTGTCACTCCGGAAAACCGGCCCATCAGCCAGAACGTGATGACCGGCAGAATATCCTGGGGATCCGCAACGTATTTGATCAGTGAGACCAGCGCGGAGAACAGGGAACTGATCACCATGCCGGCCAGGATCAGCATCAGCACGGACGGGCTGCCGCTGCGCATTCCGCGGGTCACGGCAAAGACCAGCACCACTGCAAGGATCCCGAAGAGTAGTGCAAGCCCCTGCACAAACGCGGAATTTCCGCCCAGCAGGATCCCGAGCGCCGCGCCGAAGGAAGCTCCGTTCGCGACGCCAAGGGTGTCCGGCGTGGCCAGCGGATTGGAAAAAAGGCTCTGAAATGCCGCTCCGGAAGCGGCCAGGCCGGCGCCTGCCGCCAGCGACATGCAAATCCTCGGAATTCGGATATTGAACAATGTTGTCCGGACATTCTCCGGAATGTCTTCTGCTCTTCCGAAAGAAACCAGTCCCCGAAGCACCAGGGACGGTTCGATCCGGAACTGTCCCAGGCAAAGCGCCGTCAGGGAACAGACCAGGATCAGGCCGGCCATACAGGCCGACCAGATCAGAAATTTATGTCTGAGATTCATAACCGTTTTTCTCTGAAAATACGAACAAACCTGCCGTGTTCTATTTCCATGAACCGGCTGCGCTGGAAGGATGATACATTGCTTCAATCTGTTCATCCGTCAGTTCGACGCCGTACAGATCCTGATAGTAGGCCCGTACATCCGACGTCAGGTCAAACTCCGGGAAAAGATCCGGATAGAGCAGACCGGCCATCCACTCCAGCGTCATCGGCGTATCCACGCCCGGCGTATAGGTCCGGTAGGTCCCGAGGGGCATCTTGTAAACCTGTCCGTTCTTTACTGCGGAAACACTGCTCCAGTCGTCGTCGCCGACCGCATTATTGTAGAGATCTTCCGGCTGTGTCTGCGTGAAGTTTGTGATGATAATGACGTCCGGATCCCACGCATAAACCTGTTCCATTGTGATCGCAGCGTTGGAATTATCCGCAGCCACCTCATTCGCGGCATTCAGGGCACCGGAAGCGTCGCACCACCACTGGCCGAAGAAGCTCGATCCGGAAGTGATCATGGTATTCTCATCGTACTGGAACAGGAACAGTACGCTCTTTTTCTCATCCTCGCTCAGAGCGGAAACCTTTTCCTGGATTTTATTGTACATCTCCGTACTGAAATCCGATACCTGGGTACCGATCTCCACCGACGGATAGATCTGGCCAAGCAGGGCAATCCACTGATCATAGGTTTCGATGCAGTCATAATGCCATTTCGTGGGGGATACGCCGACGGCTGTCAGACCGGCGTTTTCCAGTTTTTCGCACAGTGCGGCATTCCCGGCATTATAGAAAACGATCTGCGGATCCATCGCCAGCAGTGCCTCCACATTCACATCGTCTCCGTTCATGATTTCCGTGCTGACATTTACAACCTCCGGATACAGTTCGGAGAGAATCCCGTTTTTGGCGGCGTTCATGCTCGCCGGTTCCATCGCAAGGATCGTATCGGAGGATCCCAGGAAAACGGTGAGTACCGACGGCAGCGGCAGAATGTCCAGGATCACGACGCGATCCGGATCCGTCGGAACCGTAACCATCCGGTCCGCATGGTCCGTGATGGTGACCGTTCCTTCCGACGGCATCCCTTCTGTCTCCTCCTGCGCAGACGCAGACAGAGCCAGGGCCGCTATCAGCATCATGCCAAGCAGTGTCCCCGTCAGAAATCTTCTGAAGGTTCCGGTAATGGTTGTTGTTGGTGTCATTTTGTTACCTCCTTTTCTTTCCCCTCAAGATCCGGACGGTATCCGGCGGAAGTTTCAGGGTTAGCTTTGTTATGAGATACGCTTTGGAGCATATCCCGTGATCTATAGTCCAGCCGCACAGGCGGCATGAACATCTATTGAAGCAGCCGGCGCACAGAATACTCCGGCCCGGCAAAAACAGGGATGTCGGAACGGAAAATCCTTCCGGAGTAGGCCTCATGGGGAAACGGAATAAAGCGTACGCCGTCTGTTTTTCTGAGGACCACCTTGTAAAGCGGATCGGCAATCACCATTTTGCTGCCTCTCATGGCAGTGATCAGTTCTTCCTCCGGCAGTCCTTCGTCGATATCCGGCCAGAGCGGGAACGCATTCCGCCCGTCCCTTTGCTGTACCGGAAGCGCATTGACCGCGGTCGCGAGGGATTTTGCGAAGATCTCCTCCCCGATCACCAGAATCCCGTCTTCCGGAGCCCGATAGCGGCCGGGATCCGGAAATTTCTCCCAACTGCAGCGGTTTTCGCCGTCCGAAATCGTCCGCTCCACAGCCTCCAGCAGAAGGCGTGCCGCGTCTTCTCCCACCGGCAGCCCTTCCACATACGGCATGCCGCTCTTTCGTTTCATAAACCGGGCCGCGAGACGGCCCGCGGAGGACACAACCACATTCACCTTCGCGCGGTATGCGTGGGTCATGTTCTCAAAGGTATCGCCCATGGCCATGCAGCAATTGACATGAAACCCTGCATCTTCAAACGCCGCGCGCAGCGCTCTGTCATTTCCACAGACCGAAAAATCCAGCGGCGTCACGCCCACCAGATTGACGCTCCGCTCCGGCGCGTCTTTGTATTCTCCCGGATCCGCGAACCGTTCCAGCCAGGCCCGCAGCGCCATCCCCACGCCGCTGACATAGGATTTCAATCCGTCCGTCGGTACCGGAAGGACCGGAACATGGCATTCCTGCTCAATCAGATATGCGACGCCGCGGTAGTCAAACGCAATGATATGCGGTATGGAAGCGCCGCAGAGAGTGATAAACCGGGGGTGCAGATCATGAAAGGCCGCTGTGACATCCCGGATCAGTACATTGTCGTCCCCCATCACGGCCGTGATTTCATCAATTCCGGAGACATACATCAGGCTGTCCGTATCGAACCACCGGGGCTCGTCGTGGGTAGAGTATGTGGAATTGCAGCCGGAAGGATCGTGCAGTACGGACATTCCTCCGAGTTCGTACATCGCGGAGCATACCCCGGACACATCCGCCGTGTAGGTCGATGTAAATACATGCGTCTGATAATCTCTCTTCATCCGCAGGAACACCCCCATCCTT
>CACXHD010000094.1 GCA_902767335.1 uncultured Lachnospiraceae bacterium | reverse complement strand
TAAAGCCGCATATTTCCTTGGCAAATCCGTGCGCATCCTTGCGGAGCACTATAGTCAACGTCAGATTATTTCTGACGTTGACTATATGTACAGTTCTTCACAGTTTCCAACATCCTCGCGGAGTATTTATCGTAAACGAATTTCTTTACTTTGTTTACAATAGTTACTCTTCTCTCACCACAAAGTGATCAAAGGACAGTTCACATGACGCCTCTCTTGCGAAAATGTTGACGGCCTGATCCATCACTTCGGTGAATTCATCGTCTTTTGTAAAAACAACCACCGCGTTGTAATCGTCCGTGAACTGTGCACGTTCCACATTCTCCAGGGCGGACATTTCTTCCAGAATCTTCCCTGCGGCATCCTCCGTCAGCTGTTTTGTCAGTTTATAGTATCTTCCCATGTTGTCCTCTCATTCTTTCTGTTCTCTGGATATGCACTACCCTAAATCCATCAGCTTCGGAACAATGTTTTCAGAATGCCTCTGCCGAGCTGGGCACCGACATTGCCCCCCAGTCGCTTCCCGAAGCTGCCGCCGATCACATTGCCGATCGTATTGCCGATTTCTCTCCCGACCGTACCTGCAGCCGTGCTGGCCACGCTGGAAACGGCCTGTTTCTTTCTTCGTTCCTCTGCCTGCGCCGCCTTCAGCATCGCAGCTTCTTCCTTCTCCTTCTCCCGAAGAGCCGCCGCCTCTTCCTTCAGACGGAGCTTTTCTGCTTCCGCTTCCCGTTTTAAGCGCTCTTTCTCTTCCGCTGCCTGTTCTTTCAGGCGTTCTCTCTCTTCCGCTTCGCGAAGCGCGTTTTCCTGTTTTGTCTGATTCAGCCTCTCAAGGAACTCATACGCCGAATCCCGGTCGACAAACTCCGCATACTTCGGGTAAAGCTCACACCCGTTGATGACCGCCGTACGGACGACGTCGTCCAGCGCTCCCATCTGGCTCTGCGGCGGAAGGATGCGCACCTTCTGCACCACGGTCGGAATCCCCTGTTCGTCAAGAACAGAAACCAGCGCTTCGCCGATTCCAAGATTCTGCAGCGCCTCGATGGTATTGAATTCCGGATTGGCGCGGAACGAATCGGAGGCTGCCTTCAGGCCCCTCTGTTCTGCCGGCGTGTATGCATGCAGAGCATGCTGCACTTTATTGCCCAGCTGTGCGAGGATCGCATTCGGAATATCGGAAGGGTTCTGCGTGATGAAGTAAATGCCGACACCCTTCGAGCGGATCAACTTCACAACCTGCTCGATCTTCTGCAGGAGCGCCTTGGAAGCGCTGTCAAAGAGCAGATGCGCCTCATCAAAGAAAAACGCCATCTTCGGCTGCGCCAGATCTCCGGCTTCCGGAAGGGTTTCATAAAGTTCCGAGAGCATCCACAGCAGGAAGGTGGAATACATGGTCGGATTGAGCACCAGTTTCTGGCAGTCCAGGACATTGATCGTGCCTCTGCCGGCCGCGTCCACCTTTAACCAGTCCGTGATCGAGAGTGCCGGTTCACCGAAAAACAGTTCTCCGCCCTCTTCATCCAGCGCGATCACGGCACGCTGAATTGCACCGAGACTGACCTTGGCAATATTTCCGTACCGGATGGAATACTCTTTGGAGTTTTCGCTCACGTACTGCAGCATGGAACGAAGGTCTTTGGTATCAATCAGCAGAAGTCCTTCGTCGTCCGCGATCTTGAAGACCATTGTCAGAACGTCCGACTGCGTATCATTCAGCTGCAGAATTCTGCTCAGCAGCAGCGGTCCCATCTCCGAGTTCGTCGTGCGCAGCGGCAGGCCCATCTGGCCGTATACATCCCAGAAAACGGTCGGATAAGCATGAAACTGGAAGCCCTCTTCTCTCAGACCGAAGGAATCCAGCCGCCGGGCCATGTCCTCCGTCTCGTACCCGCTCTGGCACATGCCCGCAAGATCCCCCTTGACGTCCGCAAGAAACACCGGAACCCCGCAGTCACTGAAGGCTTCCGCCATCACTTTCAGGGTCACTGTTTTACCGGTACCGGTGGCACCGGCGATCATTCCGTGACGATTGGCCATCGAAGGATAGATGTAGACTTTCTCATCTCCGGACTTTCCAAGGTAGACTTTACAATCCTGGTACATACTCTCTCCTTTCTGCATTTCCCGCTTAAACTGCATCCGGGTTCTCCCGGTGATATCTGCACAGATCGGCCAGCACACAGCGGTCGCAATGGGGTCTGGTCCGCGCCGTGCAGACTTCCCTTCCGTGATCCACAAGGCGATGGCAGAGACCGTTGCCCTCCTGCGGCGGGACAATCTCCCACAGAGCTTTCTCGACCTTTGCCGGATCTTTCAGATGGTCTACCAGTCCGATCCGGTTCGAAAGGCGGATACAATGGGTATCTGTCACGATGGCCGGCCTGCCGAACACGTCCCCCATGATCAGGTTGGCGCTTTTTCTTCCGACTCCGGGCAGCGACAACAGCGCGTCAAAGTCATCCGGAACATGTCCGGCATAGTCATCCCGAAGCCGCTTCATACAGGCACAGATATCCCTCGCTTTGCTGCGCCCCAGGCCGCAGGGCCGGACAATCTTTTCAATCTCATCCTCCTCTGCCCCGGCCAGTGCATCCACCGAAGGATACTTCTCAAACAAGCCCACCGTCACTACATTTACCCGGGCATCCGTACACTGCGCGGCGAGGCGTACACTCACCAGCAGTTTCCAGGCTTCATCGTAATCCAGCGTACAGTCAGAGGACGGATATTCGTCTTTCAGTCTCCGGATTACTTCCAGTGCCAGTTCCCGTTTGTCCATAAAAGTGCTTCCTCCAGCGGTTTTTCATTCCTCTTCAGTGTACCAAAAAACCTCGGAAAACTCAATGGAAATGCAGTGTTCCTGTCATTTTCATCCGCCATTGAGGAACGCGTCGATCTCCTTCCAGTATGCCTCCAGAATTTCGTCGCTCTCCCGGTAAATCTCATGCTTTGCATTTTCCAGCAAAACCAGTTTTCCCTGTCCGCCGAGGATTTCCATCCAGTGATTCTGCCCGTTTTCCCCTACCATGGTGTCTTTCCCGGCCTGAAACATCAAAACCTTCGCCCGGACATTGCGGATCCGTTTCTCTTCCCCCGCGTACCGGGTAAGGCGGAGCAGCTCCTGGGCTGTCCGGATCGTGGGAACACACATCTGGTATTCCGGGTATTTTCTCATCACTTCAAACCACCAGTCATAGCGGGCTTTGCATCCGGTGCAGCTGCCTTCAAAATCCGGGGTGTCCTGAAACGGCGACGACCCGGGCATGGGGGACTTGTCTCTCCGGAAAGCCGTCATCGCCTTTGCAAAACCCTCCGCCGCCCAGATGGGAATTCCGGTCTTCATCTCCAGCATCGGACTGGAGAGGATCGCCCGGTCAAATTCCTCCGGATATTTCTCCAGATAGCAGGCGCTGACGCCTCCGCCCATGGAATGCCCGAACAGAATCCGTTCCCCGTCCCTGCCGTCCGGGTGCTTTCTCACAACCGTCTTCACAAACATATGGAGATCGCTGACCAGGCGGGCACTGTTTTCGATATGGATCAGAGACGGATCCTGCAGCGTGCGGAAGGACCGCCCATGCTCCCTCTGGTCCATTGCCCAGACATGATATCCGCGGTTGAGAAAATCCCAGATCGTCTCGGAGAATTTATCGGTCACTTCGGAAAAGCCATGAATCAGTACGACGGAGCCTCTGGCGTGATCTGCATGATAGTGCTCATAGTAGATCGCCTTTCCCGGTTCACATTCAAAAATACCGGTCTGTTTTCTGAGCGCCAGGAAAGGCAGCACATTCTGCTCCATCTGCTGTGAATAGCCTTTTTCGTTTAACATATGCGTCTCCTCAGGAATAATTCGACATGACATATCGCGCGAACTGCACTCTCTGGGACAGCCCGGCGTCCTTATAATTCGGACGCTCGAAATTCGCGCAGAATACAGCCACTGCCATGCTGACATCCGTCAGCTTCTTAAATTTTTTATGTGTCATCTCATAGTTCGCCGGATAGCCCTGGGAAGAGAGGAAATACCACACCTTCCCGTATTTTGTGGTCGTAAGCTCCAGCATCAGGAAATCCACCTGAACCTTCAGATCCTGATTGGGCCAGGGTTTCCCTCTGGAAGCGCAGTAATTTTCAAAATTTGTCCTGCGCTGCATATCCGAGGTGTTGGTCCACTGGCACATGCCGATCCCCCGCCCGGTACTCCATTCCACCGCATTCAGCTTGACATCGGAATATCCGCCGCCGGACTCGTGCATCAGGTTTCCGACGATGGCGGCCGCCGCTTCCTTTGTGTATCCGATCCGCTGGAAGTAATCATACAGCTTCCGGATATTATTTCCGGTTGTGAACGGATTGGCATAAAGGATCACCTTGCCGCCTTTTTTGGCTGTGAGATTTTTCACTTTCTGCCCGGCATCGAACTGTGTGCCTGATCCGTCTGCTGCCGTATTCCAGCTCGCGAAAGCTTCTTCCGAAGGTTTCGGAAGCGTCACCGTCTGTTCATAGGAAGCGGTGATTTTTTTGACGGCCTTGGACAGAACGCCGTTCTTCTTGAATACAATCGTATAGGTGACCGGCGTAAATTTCGCATAGAGAATCAGATCTCCGGTCCGTCCCCTCGGGATCTTTTTCAGTTTCGTCCCCCGTTTGAAATCACTGGTCGTGTACCAGCCGCCGAAGGTATAGCCCTTTTTCTTTGCACTGACGAGTTTCTTTTCTTTTCGCACCGTATAAACAGAAGGATTGGTCTTTCCCGAAGGCAGATACCCGCCGTCAATTTCATAGGTGATCTTATATTTGATCGTACCCCAGTGCGCGTAAAGAACCGATGCCTTTACCTCCTTGTACGCCGTATCCGCCGTAACCTCGACGCCGCCCTTGGGTTTCGTGAACCACCCTTTAAACCGGAAGCCGTCGCGGACCGGTTCCGGAAGTTCCCCATAGGTGCCGCCCTTTTTGACAGAAATCTTTTTCGGAGATACCGTTCCTTTATTGGGATTCAGTGTGATTTTCACCGTCTTTTTGGATGAAGCGGCCCATGCGGTCATTCCCGTGACAGCGATCAGGCAAAAAAGAAGTACGATCAGGCCTGTCAAATGTTTCCTTTGTCTCATCTGTTTCCTGCCTCCTGGTCCTTGATTCTGCGTTTCCCTCCGGAAGACGGAGCATCTGCCGGTATTGTCAGCAGCGCCAGCAGATCCTCCCGGTCGATGGCCGTGCTGGAGATATTTTCTCCTCCGAGGATGTCCTCCGCCAGTTTCTTTTTTGATTCCTGCATTTCCAGAATCTTTTCTTCAATCGTCTGTTTCATGATCAGCCGGATCACCGTCACAATCTTTTCCTGTCCGATCCTGTGGGCCCGGTCCGTCGCCTGATTCTGTGCCGCCAGATTCCACCACGGATCATAATGAATCACAACATCTGCGCCGGTCAGATTCAGCCCGGTTCCTCCGGCCTTCAGGGAGATCAGGAAAACCGGTGTCTGATCTTTATTGAACGCATTGACATACTCCAGCCGTTTTTCTTTCGGTGTCGCTCCGGTGATGACATAAAACGGGATTTTCTCTTCCTTCAGATCCTCCTGCAGCAGATCCAGCATCGAGGTAAACTGCGAGAAGACCAGAATCTTATGTTCTCCTTCAATTGCATCCCGGATCAGTTCGATGCAGGCTTCCCGTTTCGCCGAGCCGCCGTCATAGTCCGCAAACAGCAGCGACGGATCACAGCAGATCTGGCGTATTTTCGTCAGCTCCGCAAGGATCTGGATTCTGCTCTGGCGGAATTCATCTTCGCTGGTCTGCTCTACCCGGGTCCGCATTTTCACAACCTGCGCATTGTAAATCTGCCGCTGTTTTCCTCCATGCCTGCGTAGCGGACCTCCTCCAGCTTGTCCGGCAGATCCTTCAGTACTTCCTGTTTCTTTCTGCGAAGGACAAAGGGTGAAATCATCGCACGCAGTCTCTCCTGAGCGGCTTCGTCCTGAAACTTCACAATCGACGTCTCCAGCTGGTCCCGGAACTGTCCGTAGTCATAAAGAAATCCGGGCATCAGATAGTCAAAAATGCTCCACAGTTCACTCAGCCGGTTCTCGATCGGCGTTCCGGTCAGCGCATATTTTGTTTTCGCGTGAATGACCTTGACTGCCTTCGCAGCGGCTGTCTTCTGATTCTTGATATACTGCGCCTCATCTATGATTTCAAACCGGAACTGCATTCCTTGATAGGCATCAATATCACGCTTCAGCAGATCATACGAGGTGACCAGCACATCCGAATCTTCCGCCGCAGCGATCCGCGCTCTGCGCTCCTGACGGGTTCCTGTCACAAGCGAAACCTGCAGGTCCGGCGCGAAGCGTCTCAGTTCTTCTCCCCAATTATATACCAGAGAAGCCGGACATACCACCAGAGAAACCTCCGTTTTTCTTTTTTCCGGCCCCTCCTCCGCTGTCTGCTCCTGCCGCGCGGCCAGAAGCACGGCGATTACCTGCAGCGTTTTTCCGAGTCCCATTTCATCCGCGAGGATCCCGCCGAAGCCATAGCGTTCCAGCGTTCGAAGCCAGCGGTAGCCGGCGGTCTGATATTTGCGGAGCACATGGCGAAGGGTTTTCGGCACTGCAAAATCCGCATCCTCAATGGTCTTGAATTCCTTGATCAGTCTGCGGAAATGAAGATCCCTGTCCATATAGATGTCCTGGGTATGTTCCAGCATCTTATCCAGATACAGGGCACGATATGCCGGCAGGTGCATCTTCCCCTTCACAAATTCCGCCGGCGTCAATTGCAGCGTTTCCATCAGCTGTGCAAGCTGCTCGATGGTGTCATTTTCATCGAGCTTCAGAAAATCTCCGCTTTTCAGGCGGACAAACCGCCGCTTCTGCTCATAATGATATAAGATTTCCAGCAGTTCTTCCCTGGTCAGTTCGTCCGAAGTGATTTCCAGATCCAGCAGATTGCTCTCTACAGATACCCCCACCTGCAGCGGAAGATGTCTGCGGATTCCCAGCCGCCGGAAACGGTCCGTCATCCGCACTTCCGCGAGGTCCAGAAGCCGCTGCAGACCATGATCCAGAAGATCAAACAGGGATTCCTCTTCTTTTCGCGCGAAGAGGATCCACAGCTTCCGGTCAAAATGCGGTAGATACGAAAGCAGCAGGTCCATCAGACGGACCTCCGAAGCCTCGTCCCGGTATGAATCCTGGTAAACCGAACTGTAATTGGCCCCGATCAGTTCCAGCAGCGAATGGGTCCTGGACCCGTATGAAACATCCGCCCGGCAGATTGCACTGTTGTTTTCAACGTCAAGATAAACGATAAAATGCGGTTCCGGGGGAATATATGTTTGTATGTCCTCTATGTCATATTCATCAATTTCGGCGATTTCCCTGAGCCCCGGAAGTGTTTTATGAAAGAATTCCGCAAGATGCCGCCGTCCGATACGGATCGAAACCTGTCCATCGCGGGAAAGTTCTGTCAGGGGCTGCAGTTCCCGGCCTTTATGCTCATCCATCCGGATCATCCGGCCATCGCTGAGATAATAATTGTACTTCTGTCCGCCAATCACCTGCGGCACTTCCCCGCTCAGTTCGACGCCCGTCAGCTCTCCGGATCCCGGATCACTGATCCCGTGAAGCTCCAGTCGCAAATCCAGGGATCCCTGTTCAAAACGGATTGTTCCCTTCTCTTTCGTGTGATCCGGTTTTTTCCATACATACTCGACCGTTTTTCCCTCACACAGATCAAAGAACTGGTCCAGAACACCTCCATACAACGGCACGGAAGAAGAGATCACAAGCGCGTCTCTGCTGTAATAAAAGTATCTGGAGAACTTTTTTGTAACCATTTCCGACTGGATTTCATCCGCTGTCAGCGCCGAATCGATGAAGGAAAACCATTGCCGCGCTTCCTCATCCAGAAGATCCAGTCCCATCTGCAGTACCGTATTTTTCCCAAAGATCATTTCTTCCCGGGCATACACCTTCGAGCGAAGGTCCCTGAGTTTTGTCACCTTAAACAGTTTGCCGGTTCCGGCCCGGAAGGATACCATAAAACGATAATTCTCGCTGATTTCCAGGACCGGGACCAGGCGGACCGGATCCTGCATGTGTTCTTCTTCTGTATGTAAATCACCGGCAGAGGATCTCCAGTGCTTTCCCATCAGTTCCATGCCGCTTACGTTGCTGAAATCTCCCGGATTGTTTTCTTCCAGATAGGACTCAAGCATCAGCAGTGTCGCCGCCTCATGCTCACATAAGTCCCGTCCGATACAGGACTTCCGGTTTCTCGGCTGGTATACGCACCGCCAGTTGTAGCAGGCAGCCGATTCGATTTTGTCCGGGCCGAAAATCAGCTGTGTTTCTCCGTATCCGTTGTCCGCCACGGCAGACGCACTGCCGACCATACGGTCCGACAAACCCTCTTCGCCGGAAAACCCGGTCCGGACCGACAGGCGTGTGTATCTGCCGGAGGCAATCAGCGCCCTTGCCTTATCAATCAATTCCTGCGACAGATCCAGCTGCTCCCGATATTTTTCATAATGAAAATACCGATACCCGGACAGCGACGAGATCGAGAAATCCTCCTCCGCTTCTTCCTGCTGTTCCATCCGGTCCCTTTGAAGCGCGGCAATCCCCGCAGTCAGATCAGTCTCCGGGTTCTTTGGCGCAGCTTCTTTCCCTTCTCCGGATTTATACTTCTTCTGATCGTCCAAAACGATATGTCTCCTTTTTCAAGCTCTTTCCCTGCAGATTTTTCCTATCATACCATGCCCGGCAGAGCTGACGCAACCGGTTCCCGCAGCGGCAGAACCGGCCGGCGTCTGCCCGAAAAGCACAAACACGGGGCTGCCGCACAGAGAACAGGTGCAAAAATACCTGCTGTTCTTCATGCGGCAGCCCCGCCGGGTTATGCTGTCATTTTATGCCCAGTAACGCACGAATGCGACCGGTGTGTTGTAATCATATTCACTGATCTTAATGCCGCCTTCTGGATACGGTTTGCTGTTGCTGGCATGAACGACCTGACCGTCACCGATGTAGATCGCCACATGCGACGCATATCCTGTGGAGCCGTAGAAAACCAGATCACCCGGCAGCAGGCTCGATGCGGATGTGACCTTCGATCCGGACGAATCCTTCATCTGATCATCCGCGACCCTCGGAAGGGTAATCCCGTTGTTCGCGAAGACGGTCTGGACAAATCCGGAGCAGTCTGCGCCGCTGGTCAGACTGGTTCCGCCCCATACATACGGATTGCCGATGAACTGGATCGCATATTTGGCGATCTTGCTGCCCGTCGTATTGCCGGAGACACTCAGTGTCGAAGTTTTCGTGACGACACCGGAGGAGTTGATCGTGTACTGTTTCGTCCCGACATAGACTTTCACGCTCACCGCCAGAATTCCGGTCGGGTAGAAATAGTATTTTTTGCCTCCGATCGACGCCAGCCCGGTTATCATGACGCCCTTCTTGGAAAAATAATACTTGTTTGAGCTGATCGTCTGCCAGCCGGTTGCCTTCTTTCCGCTGGAAAGAATATAGTATTTCTTACCGTCGATGGTCGTCCATCCGGAACTGACCTTGCTCTGGCGCGCTCCGTCACTTCCCACCTGGTATCCGTTGACCACGGTATTGACAGCCATCTTGCCATCCGATCCGAAATAGTAGAACTTTCCGCTGATCTTCTTCCATTTCCCCGTGATCGCATATCCCTTTTTGCCGAAGTAATAGGTTGCTCCGCTCACGGTATATTTCGTGCTCACGAGCATTCTTCCGTTCGGGCTGTTAAAGTAGTATTTCTTTCCTTTGATGACCTTCAGTCCGGTTGCGATCTTGCAGTCGCTTCCGGCATAATAGATGTAGCTCCCCTTCTTGAAAAATGTACTGCGGAACAGATAACCCTTCTTGCTGTGTGCGTAGTACCTGCTCCCCTTGGCGGAAATCCATTTATAAAGAAGTTTGCCGTTGGCTGAGGAAAAATAATAATACTTCTTCCCGACCTTTGTAACGCCGGTCTGGCGTACGCCGTTCGCATCCAGATGGTATTTGTTTCCGCCGGTGGTAATCCAGCAGTTCTTCTTCTGAACACCGTTTTTGTCCAGATAATAAATCTTTCCGCCGCTGGACAGCCATCCCGTCAGCTTTTCGCCGGACTTCTTGAAATAATAGCGTTTTCCGCCGATGGTCTGCCATCCCGTTGCCATCGCGCCCGTAGACGTAACATATTTATTGTCGATCCATTTTGAGGTCTGTACGACGCCTTTCTCGTTCGCATAATATGTCACGCCGTCCGCCGTAAACCAGCCGGTCTGCAGTGCGCCGGTAGAGGAATGCAGATAATACTTCTTATTGGAAATCTGTATCCAGCCGTATACCACCTGCTGAGACGAATCATAATATTTCGTCACACCGTTTTTTGTAAGAAAACCGATGTTCTTCGTATCTCCGCTGTATTTTCCGTTGGAACCGATCCATTTCCCGTCGATCCGCTGGCTGGTCGCCATCGTGCAGTCGCTCAGGAAATAGTATGTATCCTTAAACCACTGGTCCTTGAGAAGGACGCCGGTATCTGTATTCGCATAGTATACCTTGCCGGTCAGCCGGATCCAGCCGTACTGCAGAATCCCGGACTTGGCAAAGTAATAATTCTTTCCTCCAATGGTCGCAAACCCGGTCACCATTCTCCCGTTTTTGAAATTGAAGTAATATTTCCGCGCCTTCTTATTGACCGTAATGGTCTGCCAGCCCTTATGACGGCAGCCGTCGTCTCCGAAATAGTACGTATACTTTCCGACCTTCTGCAGGCCGGTGCGGAGCTTTCCTTTCTTTGTAAAATAATAGTATACATGGTTGAGCTTGATCTTTCCGGTCACCATGATACCATCGGACTTAAAATAGTACTTGCTTCCGTCAATGGTCTGCCATCCCCGGAGATATCCGGGAGATGAAGTTGTGGTATAGATTGTGCCTTTGTCAGTTGTCTTCCACTCTGCCTGAGCACTGAAACTAAACAGGGCAATCAGCATCATGAGCAGAACAACCGCGATACCCTTCTTTTTCATGTCAAAACTCCTTCAACATTATTACAATAATGTTACTATTTATTAAGTCTACTAAAATGCAAAGCCATTGTCAAGATTTTTAAGTTGACATTTCCCGGCGCAAACCTTAGGATTTTCCATGGTGTTTTCCGGCCCGGCAGGGCAGACTGCCAGAGGAATGGTTCTTTTAAATATTGGCTTTGCCGTGTGATAAAAACAGATTAAGACACCGGCAGCCGATTGCGGAAAGATTTTTGGCATTGTAATCGAAATACATAATATAAGGAAGGAACTGCTTATGAGACTTCGAAATATCCCCGGCTCCCGGGAGGCGATCGCCCAGAGCGAATTTGTGATTCCGGAAAAGGAAATGATTCTTTACCGCGGTCGGTGGTCTGATGCATTCGGTGCCGACCGTCCCCTTTTCCTCGAGATCGGAATGGGCAAAGGCCGGTTCATCTCCGAGCTTGCGGTTCTCCATCCGGAGAACAATTATCTCGGTATTGAAAAATACTCCAGTGTATTGATTCGTGCGATTCAAAAGCGCAGCAAGATGCCGGACGTCCATAATCTTCTGTTTCTCCGGATGGATGCCGAATATATTACAGAAATATTCGCTCCGGAGGAAGTCTCCGGCATCTATCTGAACTTTTCCGATCCGTGGCCGAAAGACCGTCACGCGCACCGCCGTCTTCCCAGCAGACAGTTTCTGGAACGCTACCGGCAGATCCTGAAAAGCGACGCCGTGGTCGAATTCAAGACGGATAATACGGTTCTCTTTGACTTTGCCCTGGAAGAAGCCGCGGCCGCCGGCTGGGAGGTTCTCTCGCTCACCAGGGATCTTCACAGAGATCCGGTTATGAATGAAGGGAATATCATGACCGAATATGAGGAGCGTTTCTCCTCCCTCGGCAATCCCATCTGCAAAATAATATTACGGCCGTAGAAAAGTTTTTTAATTTCTCTTGACATATTTATTTCTCCGTGTTAGGATTTGCGTGTAAGAAATGTAATAATTTCGTAATAAATTTTAGATTTGCGTAAATCATGGACCTGTTCCCGATCATGCAAGGGGTTTGAAAGGGTTCAGGATCCGGAAGTTCTCCTTCCTTCGATGAGGGAGTCGTTACCGGAAGGAGTTCATACACACGGGAGGATAGATACGATGAAAAAGGGAAGCGTTAAAATTACGGCACTGGTTCTTACCGCCGGTTTAACTCTTGCAGAAAACGGCAGCATTCTCTATGCGGCGGGAACCGACACGGTTCTGGCAGGCCTTGGAGAACTGAAAGCTGCTGCGGAAACGGAAGCAAAAAATACCGAAGATCTCTCTTTGGAGGAAAGCGAAGTCGTTGAGCAGACAGCGGATGAAGCGCCGGAAGAAGATGCCTTTGTACCGGATACCGATGCAAAGGGCACAACCGGTTTTGCTCTCTGCGATGAATATCTGAATGTCAGATCTTCCGCAGATAAAGAAAGCGATGTGGTCGGCAAAATCAAGAATTACGGTGCACTGGAGATCGTCGATGTAGATGAGTATGGCTGGTACAAAGTCCGTTCCGGCAATGTCGAAGGCTATGTCGCCGGTCAGTATGTCGCTACCGGTTCCCTCGCGGAAGAAATCGCCGCAGATGCGGGTTATACATATGCAGAAGTCGGCGCGGAAGTCCTCAATGTCCGTTCGGATGCATCCACGGATTCGGATGTGGTCGCTACCCTGACGGATGCCCAGGAAGTCGAAGTTGTAGAGGACAACGGAGACTGGGTAAAAGTCGTTGTTGACGGTACATACGGCTACGTTTCTTCCGATTATGTAAACACTTCCATCGCATACGCGACTGCGGAGACCCTCGAAGAAGAACAGCAGAGACTGGATGAGGAATGGATTGCCTACCTTGAGCAGGAAGCCTCCGCCCTGGAAGAGCCGGTATACGATGCACCCGCAGCTTCCTACACAGAATCCTACAGCAGCGTATCCTATGAACCGGCCTATGATACGGGTTATGATGCCGGTTACGATGCCTCTTATTCAACGGTGGATACCTCCTGGGCTGCCGCGGAAGCAGAAGCTGCTCAGGCAGAAGCCGATCTTCAGTATCAGGAATATCTGAATGCACAGGCTGCAGCAGATGAGGCAGCCGCCAGCGGAGACGAACAGGCCGTCTACGAAGCGGAAGCAGCCGCACAGGAAGCTTATCAGGTATTTGAAGAGGCACAGACCACTGCGGACGAAGCGGCTGCGACAGCTGCCGAGACAGCAGCATACACGGAAACCTACGAGGACACCTATACCGAAGACGGTTATGACGCATCTTATTATGAAGAGGCTTATAACGACACCACTTATACGGATGCAGCTTATGCAGATCCTGCATACACCGATGCATCCTACACGGATAACGGCGAGCAGGCTGCCGCGGACGCCCTCTATCAGGCATATGTAGACGCCCAGAGCGCAGCGGACGAGGCCGCGGCCGGAGCCGACGAGCAGGCCGTCTACGATACAGCAGCCGCTGCATCGGAAGCCTATGAACAGTATGTGGCCGCTCAGGAAGCCGCAGACGCCGCCGCCCAGTCAGCCGCGGATGCACAGGCCTACGGTACCGCTCAGGATACTTCCTCCGACCAGACCTATACAGAGACCTACGACGAGACCTATACCGATACATATACAGATACCTACACGGAAGAAACCTACGAAGACACCTCTTACACAGAGGAAGCCGCCAGCTACTCTTCCACCGGAAGCTCTGTGGCGAACTACGCACTCCAGTTTGTCGGCAATCCGTATGTATACGGCGGCAGCAGCCTGACCAACGGTGCTGACTGTTCGGGATTTGTCATGGCAGTTTACGAGAACTTCGGGATCAGCCTGCCGCACAATGCAGCAGCCCAGTCCGGATGCGGCACCTCCGTTTCCCTGGACAGCCTGCAGCCCGGCGATCTGCTCTTCTACAGTGACGGCAGCGGCATCGGCCATGTGTCCATGTACATCGGCAACAACCAGGTCGTCCATGCCAGCAATCCGACCAACGGCATCATCGTATCGGATATGAGCTACCGCACACCGGTCAGCGCAGTAAGACTCGTATAATAAGTATAATAAGACTCATATAATAAGACTTGTATAAGATCGAAGCAGTTGTGAATATCGTTTTTGAAACAGGGAAGGCATCCGGCCTCCCCTGTTTTTTGTCCTGGTTTTTATCATGGTTTTTATCTTGGTTTTTATCCCGATTTTTATTCTGTTTTTGCCCCGACCCACGTCGCCAATCTAAATTTTTCATTTGAATCTTTATTGTCAGACTATAGATTAATTTTTCTCAAAAGACACTCGGCATTTTTGTCTGTATCCTGCGGACTTACTGTCTCTCCGTGGCAAAATGCACAATCTTTTTTCCGATCCGAACGCTGTGTTTTCAGAAGCGTTTCGTGTCATTCCCTCTCCTCTCCCAAATTATCCACGTCCAAAAAGGGAAAAATATCCGCACAGAGACAAGTTATGCACAAAGTTATCCACATTATCCACATTTGCGGGCCGAAAAACGGGGTTACATTCCCTTCGGAAGAAAGAACAGCCGTTTTGTTGATAATGATAAATCCACACGTATCCCCGCAAAAAATGAAATCGGACTTGACATTCCGGTCGTCAATAAATTAGATATTATTGTTTTATTTTTTGACACTTTTCAAACAATTGTGTTTGAAAGCCGCGCATGATAAGATACGAATACGTGCATCGTCAAGGCTTTTTGAACGGAGTTCTCCGGGACAGCGGGCAGCCAGGTATCTGCTCCGGTATGCAGGAAGCGCTGCACAGGGGCAGAATGACAAAGATACGAAGCGCGGAACGTTCTGCGCTTCACATCCGTTCAGAAGCCCTGATCTCAGATCTGGAAGGAGACATGTCTGTTATGGATAAAACGTTTTTTGCAACGGTTTCACGAATGAAATACATCGAGCGCTGGGCCCTGATGCGCAGTTCCCGCAGAGAATCCCTCAGCGAACATGCGCTGGACGTCGCTATGATTGCCCATGCGCTGTGCACCATCGGAAATATCCGGCTGGGCCGCCATCTGAACGCGGAACGCGCTGCGCTGATTGGTCTGTACCACGATGTCGCTGAGATTATCACCGGCGATATGCCCACTCCGGTAAAATACGGCAGTCCTGACATGAAAAAAGCCAGTGCCGCCGCCGAAAAACAGGCCCAGCACAGGCTTCTTGAAAAACTCCCCCGGGATCTGCGACCCGCATGGGAAGATATCCTCCTCTCTCCCGACCGGCAGGAACCGGATCCCGAAGCGGCTCAAAGCGAAGCCGTCCGGGATGAGCAGTATCTTCGCGCTCTTGTCAAAGCGGCGGACAAGATCTCCGCTCTGATCAAATGCATCGAAGAGGATACGGCAGGCAACCGGGAATTTGCCACCGCCATGAAGACCATTCAGGAAAGCGTACGGAAAATCTGTGAAACGTATCCCGAGGCAGAAATCTTTGTCCGCGAATTTCTTCCGCCCTACGGGAGTACACTGGATGAACTGCTGCGGTAAATTCCGAACCGGTCCTCAGGATATCTCCTCAATTTTCATCTGCTTTCTTCTCAGCCGGCGCGCCGCCAGCCGTTCCCCGAGATAAGCCAGGATCGCCAGAACGGGAACGCCCAGGAACATCCCGATAACGCCGAAAAACTTCCCTCCGAGCGTGATCGCAAAGATGATCCACAGCGGCTTCATGCCTGTGGAACTGCCCATCAGCTTCGGCCCGAGAAACAGGCCGTCAAACTGCTGCAGGCACAGGATCATAATCAGAAAGATCAGCGCTTTTACCGGACTGATCACAAGTTCAATCACCGCACCGGGAATCGCCCCGATAAACGGTCCGAAATAGGGGATCATATTCGTCACACCGACCACCACGCTGATCAGAAACACGTACGGCAGACGGAGAATCGTCATCAGGATCGCGCAGAGCACGCCGATGATCAGGGAATCGATCATTTTGCTGACCACATATTTACTGAAAATCCGGTTGCAGTCGACCAGCACCTCACGCACCGTCGGAATGCTTTCCTTCGGAATGAATGTATACACAATAATCTTGCAGAGGCGCTTGAGCGAAGCCTTGCCATACAGCATGTAGACAGAAACCACGATCGCGATGACAAAGTTCGCAAACCATGTCACAACGGAGACAGACGCCGTATACAGGACCGGTATGATCTCTCTCGTGGCATTGGTCAGGCTGCTGACCAGATCGGACTGGGTACTCTCCAGCATGGAAACCACGGAACTGAGATCCACCTGCGGGAAACGTTCCTGCAGCGTTTCCGCAAAGGAAAGCAGCTGCTGGTAACCGTCCGGGATCTTCGTGATCATATCCATCAGATTTCGGACAACCTCAGGAAGTACATAAACCAGCAGAGAAATGATCATGCCAATCGCCACAAGGTAGACCAGCAGCATTGCCAGTACCATCGCCGGACGGGGATGCCTGTAATGCAGCAGGCGGCTTGTCAGCTTATAGGCGGCTTCCACAAACGGCCGCAGCACATATGCGATCAAAATCGCAATCAGAAACGGTCCCAGCGCCCGCAGCAGCGTATACAGGAACGCCCTGGTCTGGTCAAAGGAGATGATTGCCTTGATTGCAACCGTACAGGCGACCACAAGGACAAAGGTATAAATACAAATCGTAAAGTAACGGTCATTTTTCAGGAACTTCTGCGGCCGTTCCTGCTCCGGAAGAGCCTCCTGCATTTTCGCCTCAGACAGGTCTTCAAATATGCCGGTATCGTTTTTTTCTTCAGATGTCATTGTTCTTTTGCCTACCCCCCCTCCTGAGATGCCAAAAATCATGACGCCCGTACAGACAGCACCGAGTGCCTGTGTCTGTCCGTTGCCATCTCGACTATGATTATATCTCAGTTTCGAAGCACCATCAAGAACAAGGAATTCTGACACAGCAAAGCCGCACCGATTTCCGCAGACAACTCCGGGCGGATCTGTGTTTTGTCAGATTTTTCCTCCGATCCGGCCATAATAAACTTTTTTTAAATTAGCCTTGCTTTTTTTATACATATGCCCTATAATACTACTTGTTCGTCAGATTGATCTGACAGACAAAAGAGCGCCCTTAGCTCAGTTGGTAGAGCACCTGACTCTTAATCAGGGTGTCCAGGGTTCGAGCCCCTGAGGGCGCATGAAGCACTGAT